>NZ_JAUYVJ010000019.1:0-78537 GCF_030689115.1 Psychrobium sp. 1_MG-2023
CGGGTCATTAGCTCAGTTGGTAGAGCAGTGGACTTTTAATCCATTGGTCGTAGGTTCGAATCCTACATGACCCACCACTATTTATTATTTGCACTCCATCGATGGGTCATTAGCTCAGTTGGTAGAGCAGTGGACTTTTAATCCATTGGTCGTAGGTTCGAATCCTACATGACCCACCATCATCGAAAATTATTCCCTAAGTTATTTAATATTAAGAAATTTTATTAGCTATTAGTCTTAGTGTATTATTTTTTCTTTTCCTTTTCTTTTTTTTAAATAAAACTCAGTTTATTTTAAGTTATTAAAAAATAAGAGAAATAATCCTTTTTTGTTGCTTTTTTTGACGCTATTATCCTTACGTCTGAATTCATTAGCATAAAGTCTTACGACTTTTTGCTGATTTTCAATGGCTTGCCTTTGTTTGATATTTAAACGGCTAATTTCAAGGAGAAATAAACGTGTTATTAAAAAAACTAAAACTAAATAAAATAGCTTCAACTGTTGCACTAGCTGCACTCGCAACAACTGCTCAAGCAGGATACACAGTAAAACTTACAGATAAAGATACAATTACCTTCGGTGGTTACGTTAAAGCTGATATGCGTACCGTTGATGGTGACATCAATAGCATTACTGACAATTACTGGGTAGGCCTAGCTACACGTAATGATATTTCACGCACTAAACTATCAGTTAACGAAAGTCGCTTTAATACTAAGTATGTTCATGGTGATATTACTGGTTTTATCGAATTAGACTTTTATGATGCCGGCGGTAGCCCAGGTGGCGCAGCAGGTAATGAGATTGTTTCTAACTCATACGGTCCTCGCCTACGTCATGCGTTCATTAAGTACCAAAACGTTTTGGTAGGTCAAACATGGACAACATTCATGAATACCAGTGCACTGGCTGAAGCCGCTGATTTTGGTGGTCCTCTAGTTGCTGCTGCCTTTATCCGTCAGGGTCAAGTTCGTTACACTAACGGTGGTCTACAGCTAGCATTAGAGAACCCTGAATCAGATAAGGGTGATAATACTCAGGATTCTATGCCAGACTTAGTGGCTAAGTATACTTTCAAAGGTGACTGGGGTAATGTTTCTGTGGCTGGTTTAGCTAGACAGCTTAATACCGTAGGTGGTGAGTCAGAAAATGCGTTAGGCTTCGGTGTTGCTGGTCGATTGAAAGTGGGTGAGAAAAACGATTTCCGTTTCCAAGTTCATGGTGGAGAAACCGGTCGTTATGTAGGCGTTGTTGCTGCTCGTGATTTAGTTGGTGAAAAAGTTGAGGAAACTCAATCTTACTCTGTTGCTTACCGTCACTTCTGGTCTGATACCGTTCGAAGCAATTTCTTCTATGGTAATACAACCACCGATGTGGCAGATACAGACCGCACACATTGGGGTGTTAACGTATTTAATAACCTAACACCTAAATTAGCTGTTGGTTTTGAAATTGGTAACTACGAGCAATCAGGTAAAGGCGATAAAGCAGCCAACTTACATGGTGACTCTAACTACTTCCAACTATCGGCTAAATACGCATTCTAATTTACTTTATAAAGCGTAAATAAAACTATAAAGCCAATAAGATGTTCGTCTTGTTGGCTTTTTCGTTTCCTGATGCAAATCACTTCAATTGATCTATGTCTAACAATATAGCGTGTTACGCTTGTAGCTTGTTTAATAATCAGGTAATAATAGTTTAAAGTAATTCAATCGATGACTCACATTTACATTCAATACATGCCGGATGACTCAAATTACGCTGGAGGTATTGAAGCTACGCAGGGAAGGAGATTAGCTGCATGACAGATACGAAGTTCCGTTTAATAACCCGAAGTGATTTTGATGGCCTTGTCTCGGCTGTACTATTGAGGTATCTCGATCTCGTTGAAGAAATCATCTTTGTTCACCCTAAAGATATGCAAGATGGTAAAATTGAAGTGTCTGATCATGACATCAGTACCAATCTACCTTATGTTCCGGGTATTCATCTCGCTTTTGATCATCACCTTTCGGAAGTTAAACGAAATCAAAGCAATCTTGATAATCATATAATCAATCCTGAGGCCCCGTCGGCAGCGCGAGTTGTTTGGGAGTATTACGGCGGCCATGAAGTGTTTCCTGCTGAATGGGACGACATGATGGTGGCGGTTGATAAAGGGGACTCAGCCCAATTTTCTCTAGAAGATGTCGTAGACCCAAAAGATTGGGATCTGCTTAACTTTATTATGGACGCGCGCACTGGTCTTGGGCGATTCCGCGATTTTAGAATTTCTAATTATCAATTAATGATGGAGTTAATTGATATGTGTAGAAAGTCGACAATCGAAGAAATAATGCAGCAAGATGATGTCAAAGAACGAGTAGAGCTTTACTTTGAACAGCAAGAATTGTTCAAGGAGCAACTCAAACGCTGTGCGACGGTCAAAGACAACTTAGTGGTATTAGATTTAAGGAATGAAGAAACTATTTATGCGGGTAACCGTTTTATTATTTATGCGATCTACCCACAGTGTAATATCTCGATTCATGCAATGTGGGGCTTTCAAAAACAGAACATTGTTTTTGCAACCGGAAAATCAATTTTTGACCGTTCATCGCAGACTAATGTCGGTGATCTAATGCTAAGTTATAACGGTGGCGGTCACGATGCTGCTGGCACTTGTCAAATTCCTGTGGAACAAGCTGAGCAAGTGTTGGCTGAGTTAGTTAGTTCAATTAATAGCGATGGCTAAGTGTTTGCAGGTAATCGTACATTTGATTATTAAATTGAACCGAGCGTATTTTGTCTCACGTTCGGTTTCAAATTACAGCGCTAGCCTACCTTCAACGTGATAGTGTGAGCGCTTTCTCGCCTTTTGACCTCTGCATGCTATCAATTCATACCGCCCTCACATATAATCATTATCAACAACTTGAAAGTATTCAAGCCAATTAAAATAGTGAAGTGAACAATATGAACCAACAATCGTTAACCCTAATCAAAGACTCAATCAAAGCAATTGCCGACTATCCAAAACCAGGCATAATGTTTCGTGATGTCACTTCATTACTTGAAGACCCGCAAGCGTTCCAGTTGGTGATTGATTTGTTAGCCCAAGAGTACAAAGATCAAGGCATCACTAAAATTGTTGGAACTGAAGCACGAGGATTTATCTTTGGTGCCCCACTTGCTTTAGCATTAAACGTTGGTTTTGTACCTGCACGTAAACCAGGTAAATTACCTCGTCCGACGCTGTCACAAGACTACACGCTTGAGTATGGCCAAGACACATTACAGATCCACAAAGATTCATTAACAGCAGCGGATAAAGTTCTGATTGTTGATGACTTATTAGCAACAGGTGGTACGGTTGAAGCGACCGTAAAACTAATTCGTCAGGTAGGTGCTACGGTTAACGATGCAGCTTTCGTTATTACGTTACCCGATCTTGGGGGAGAAACCCGTCTTGAAAGCCTTGAACTTAATCTAACAACTCTTGTTAGCTTTGATGGTGAGTAACCAATAAAGCGGGTATCCTTTATGTCTTATCAAGTACTTGCACGAAAGTGGCGACCTAATGACTTTAGTGAGGTTGTAGGTCAACAACATATCTTACAAGCATTAGTAAACGCTTTAGATCAAGAGCGTTTACATCACGCTTACTTATTCAGTGGTACTCGTGGTGTCGGCAAAACCTCGATAGCACGTTTACTAGCTAAAGCGCTTAACTGTGAGGAAGGCGTTTCTGCTCAGCCTTGTGGTCAATGTAATAGTTGCCGAGAAATAGAGCAGGGTAACTTCATTGATTTAATTGAGATTGATGCAGCATCTAAAACGAAAGTGGAAGACACTCGTGAAATCCTTGATAATGTGCAATACAAACCCACTCGAGGACGGTACAAAGTGTACCTTATCGATGAAGTGCACATGCTATCGAAGAGTTCATTCAATGCTCTTTTAAAAACACTAGAAGAGCCTCCTGAACACGTTAAGTTCCTCTTTGCGACTACAGAAACACAAAAACTACCTATTACTATTTTGTCACGGTGTTTGCAGTTTAACCTTAAGGCGTTACAGGTCAAACAAATTGAGACACAGTTAGCACATGTTCTGACTCAGGAAAAAATTAGCTTTGAAGCCCCTGCGCTGACGTTATTAGCAGAAGCGGCAAAAGGCAGTATGCGAGATGCACTTAGTTTAACTGACCAAGCAATATCGTTTGCCAACAATGCCTTAACTACCGTTATTGTTAGCGAGATGCTTGGGACGATTGATAAGAGCTACAGTTTAGAGCTTTTATCACTGGTTGCAGTAAACGATGCCTCTGCAGCTTTTACCTTGCTTGATAACATTGCTGCACTTTCACCTGATTATGACCAATTATTAAAGCAAATGGCATTGGATGCACATTCGGCTTCTTTAGTTAAAATCGTCAAAACAGCAGCACGTGTTACCGAACAACCTAAGGCCTTATTTGAGTTTGCATCGATTGTTGAGAGTGAAGTGCTTCAAGTCTTTTATTCTATCATCCTACAAGGGCGCAAAGAACTCGCTTGGGCTGCCAGTGAACAATCTGGCTTTGAAATGGTTATATTACGTCTGCTGGCTTTTTTGCCTCGAGAGAACACTGACTGTTTAACCCAGCCTACAGAGCAAGTTGTAATATCAGATAATACGTTGAACAAACCAACGAAGCGTACTAGTGATGAACGACAAAATCCGCTGAGTAAAATCCGCCAAGCACTAGAAGAACCATCAAATCCAGCTAAAGTGAAAGCCGAACAATTGATTCAACCAACCATTGAGTCAAGTACTGAACTTAATGATGAGGATGCTCATTTAGCGAGTTTAAATTCACAACAACAGGCGATAGAAACACAAGCTGATCAACTCAAACCTAACGTTGTTAAGCCTATCATTGATGGACCGTCACCAGAGGTACAATCTCCCAGTGCGCCCAACGATTTATTATCGACAGCAACCACCGATCTTGACCGTTCACCTGAACAGGTAGAGCAACCGGCGAGTCAGTTTACTGAAGATGAATTGTTGAATATGTCTATGGCTGAATCGCTTGATGATGAAGAACCATACATTGATGCGGCTCAGTTTGGTGGGCATGCAACACAAGATGCTGCTAGTGAACATCTAACAGATGAATTTGCTTCATCGGCTTCGGTTGTTGACACTCCAGCTTTAGGGATCAGTGAATTTTTAAAAGCTAAATCGCGTTTAAAGAACCAAGTACAGTCTCAAGAAAGTACTCCTGAAAAAAGTACTCCTGAAAAAAAGGACCTAGCAGCGCCGAAAGTTAATGATGATGAGTCACTAGACTCACCTTCGCCGCTGCAAGCAGTAAACCAAAGTAACACTGTTCAACAACAAGTGGTCAGTCAGCCGGTAATGCCAACTGAACATCGTGATGTGAATGTAGAATTAGCTGAACAGCATTCAGCACTTACCGCTGCACATTCACCGCCCACGCCAACTAGCGCTGAACAACGAACAGCCGTAGCTTTAGTTAATGATCCAGCAACACTGCTGGCACCAAATACAGATGATCCTTGGAGTGTTTTAATTGACAAAATGATGTTGGGTGGACGGATCAGACAGTTAGCGATCCATTCTACGTTTAGCCAACAAGGTAGTGATGTTAAATTAATCTTACGTCAGGAGCATCGCCATCTAAACAGTCAGAGCCCTGTAGCAACTTTACAGAAAAACTTATCGATGGCGCTGGAGTTACCCATTGAGTTACAAGTAGACATCGGGGACAGTCAGCATCAAACACCGTTTGAAATAGCGACTGAATTACATCAGACACGTTTAAACCTAGCGATGCAATGTATAGAAAGCGATAGCAATGTTGTATCCTTTCAACAAAACTTTGGTGCGCAGCTAATGCCAGAAAGCGTTAAGTATCGTACAATAAAGGCAATTAACTAGCCTTTATTCTATTGTCTCTTTATTTAGAGTCGGTAGAATAGGGTGTATATATTTACAATTAAGCAAGAGAGAAATTATGTTTGGTAAAGGCGGAATGGGCAATTTAATGAAACAAGCCCAGAAAATGCAAGATGATATGGCAAAAGCACAAGCTGAAATCGCTAATATGGAAGTGACTGGCGAATCAGGTGCTGGTCTAGTAAAAATTACGATGACCGGTAATCATAACGTGCGTCGTGTTGAAATCGACCAAGACTTAATGGAAGACGACAAAGAAATGTTAGAAGATTTAATCGCAGCAGCGATTAATGATGCAGCGCGTCGTGTTGAAGAAACCAACAAAGAAAAAATGGCAGCTGTAACTGGTGGAATGCAAATGCCACCAGGTATGAAAATGCCGTTTTAATATAGCATCTCATGAAAATAGCGCCTTGTGGCGCTATTTTTTTGTCTATTATTCTTTGGCGAGATAACACCGTAAGTAAAAAATCTTAAGACGTAATGCTAGGTCTGACTCTCCCGTAACTAATAGTAAAAAGTCAACGCGAACGTTGACTCTTTACTATTAGTTTCATTCTTAGATTAAGAATCGAAAAATTATTTATTCAGACTTCGCTTTGATTTGTTCAACTTTCTTCGCTGCTTGTTCTTTCGCTTGAGATTTTGATTCAACAGCTTGTTCAGCGAGCTTCTTCTCACTTTGGACAGTCTTTTGTTGAGTTATATCTTTCGCTTGCTCTTTTACAGTCGCGATTTTTTCAGCTACTGCCTCTGTGGTTTGCTTAACGTTTAGTTGCGCTTTCGCCGCATTACTATCGACTTGTAGCGGTGCCTGTTCGACAATTTTAGCCAAAGGTTCAGCCGTCACACTAACTTGTTGAGGAGCTTGTTGTTCAACCTCTGTGGCTTGGACTTGGGCTTGTGATGCGGCAGCTTCGTTAACGGATAATTGCTGTTGGGGTGCTTCTACTAACGTCTCTAGTGGTAATACTGCTGAATTCTGAGCTTCAGACAATACATCAGTTTGAGGTGAGTCCACTTTTAGATCGCCAGCAGGATCTGTTTGCGGTGCAAATGATGCAGCCGGCTGTACAGAGGCTGCGGTCTTTAAACGTTCTTGCTCAAGTTGACGCGCTAGTTCCTGTGCTTTGAGGTTAGCGGCATTAAGTGCTTCAGCCGTTTTTAGTTGTTCAACCATCATTTTATAGCTAGCGAGTTTATCTAAGGTCACTGTTTGTGCATCTGTTAACTCTACTACCTCTTGTTCAAGTTGTGACACTTGGCTGGTAAGTTGTGTATTTTGGTTGATTAACTTAGTTTCGCTTGTTTTGTCATTTAAGCGGGCTATTGCAGTTACCTTGAGTAACTTAAGTTGCTCGATACTTGGTTGGTTTCTTAAATCTTCACTGTTAAGTGCTTGCGAAAGCTCGTGAACAAATTTTTGGTTATTCAGTAAGTAAGCCTCAAATGCAGTATCTTTTTTGGCAGCTAAGCTTGCCACTTCCTGAGCGATGTGTGTTGCATGGTCGAGTTGGAATTGAACTTTTGCAACGGCCTTTTTTATACTTTGGGTATCTCGTGGGTCTTTGTTGATCACAGCGTAGGCAAAGTCGCGGCTATCTAATAAAGCTTGATAGCTTGTTGGAATATATTTTTGAGGTTTGTTTTTGGCTAGCGTTGAGATTTCTATATTAATTGTACCCAACTCGATTTTTTTAACCAGTTTCACTTCAGTCGCTGTCATCTTTGTGACCAGCGCAGGCACAGCTTGTTTAACTTGCGCTAATTTACCGTCGCCAATCTTTTCAACAAAGCTGTTAATTTCTTTATTGTATTGTTTATGTTCTTTAGGAAAGAACTTTTCAAGATTCAATCCGTTAAGACGCTTTTGTTGCTTAAGTGGCTCAGCCAGTGCTGACTCTGCCGTTTCCTTCAAGATATAAGCGGCCATGATATTTTTGTTAGCATCGTCGATATGGCGTAGCATCGTGCTTTTGGCAATAGCACGTTGTTCAGACTCACTTTTGAAAATATTGAGTGATGAAACACCATTTTGAGTAATATCATTATATTCTTCGGTGGCATCAGCCAGCGATGAAAGGGCATCTCTATATTCTTGTGGAGCATAATAACCGAGACGATCTTTTTCAGACGACTTGATCATACGATTAAGCTTGGTTAGCGCTGTTTTTACTTCACTAAAATAGCCCTGACTTTGAACCTCTTGTGTGTTTGATTCGTTGTCATTTATTTGTGGGATTTTGATTTTTGACTGACACCCTGCTAAGGCAGTGAGAGTAATGCACACTGCACCAAGTTTAATTTTGTCCATTATGAACTGACCTTCCTAATGTTTAGATTGTATAAATTTATTTTATTGTTGTTTACCGTTAGCGTCCACTAGTTTACTGAGATTAATGGCTATTATACTAGTAAAAGATCGGTTCCCTTTGATAATGCTTTTCCGCAAGCCAATTTCATTATGTTACACTGCCAGTCTTATTTATAACTATTACCAATATCCGTAACGGTCACCATTGAAATGAAATTTAGCCCTTTAATTACCGAGCTCATCGAGAGCTTAACTTGTCTTCCTGGTGTTGGTCCAAAGTCTGCACAGCGAATGGCTTTTCATCTATTAGAACGTGACCGACGTGGCGGAAATGCACTAGCAGATAGTCTTGATAAAGCGATGCATCAAGTTGAACACTGTATTACCTGCCGAACCTTTACTGAAGAAGTGCAATGTCAGATATGTAAAAATCCAAAACGGGCGGAAAATGGTCAATTATGTATTGTAGAAACGCCAGCTGATGTAATTGCTTTTGAGCAAACAGGGCACTACTTTGGTCGCTACTTTGTCTTAATGGGTCACTTGTCACCGCTTGATGGGATAGGGCCTAATGAAATCGGGTTGGATAAATTAGAACTATTACTAAAGCAATCGTCTATTTCAGAGGTCATTCTAGCGACTAACCCAACGGTTGAAGGTGAGGCTACAGCTCATTATATTGCAGATATCTGTACTGAATATCAGATTAAAGCATCGCGTATTGCTCATGGTGTTCCAGTCGGGAGCGAGTTAGAGTATGTTGATGGCACGACGCTAAGTCATTCATTAAATGGACGCTCAGTATTATAGTCGCACTGTAATTTTTCTATCTGGCGGCTTTAGTAAAGGGGCGCCATAAGAAGTTTTTGGCAACCCATGAGTATCTCTACTTGTGATAACCACCGTCAGCCAAAGCAATATCAACGGCTAGAGAGAGTGCAGAAAAACATAAGCCGGTTCGCTTTATCGCGTGATCTTTAATAACACGATACTTTCTATGTATTTTATTTTTTTAGTTTGAGAAGTAGGAGTAGTGCCGTTCGTGATGGTCGAAGCGTGTGATTGTTGTAATGGTAGTTAACTTGAAATAATACGCTAAAATGACATTATCTGGGGATGTATGACAATTTATCTTAATCAAGATGATAAGCAGTGAAAGTATAATGACATGAGGAAAAGTGGTGCGCGATACAAGACTTGAACTTGTGACATCTAGCATGTCGAGCTAGCGCTCTACCAACTGAGCTAATCGCGCATTGAAGTGTTTAAAATATTGTTGGTGCGCGATACAAGACTTGAACTTGTGACATCTAGCATGTCGAGCTAGCGCTCTACCAACTGAGCTAATCGCGCGTCGCATAACAATATTTCGTTAACGCTGGCTATAGTATATAGCCATGATCTCAGTTGCAAGTGATTTCTATATAATGTTGTGTGACTGGCCATTGATTAACCAATTTGTTGTAATCGCTCCAGTATAAGCCGTCGAGTTTTATTTTCACTAAGCATGTGTTCTTGTTATGATACTGCGAAATTAACCTGAGGTTAGATATCAAATGTTTACTGGAATTATACAAGCCAAAGTCAAGATAAAACACATCGTTAAGCAAACTGGTTTATGGCAATTTGCTATGGAGTTTGGCGATGAATTACGTGAGAATCTAAATCATGGTGCAAGTGTCGCTCATAATGGTGTGTGTTTAACGGTTGCTAAGCAAGATCAACAAGCAGTCTATTTTGATGTGATGCAAGAAACACTCGCAGTGACAAACCTTGCGGATTGTTGTGCGGGAGATGTGGTTAATATTGAGCGGGCATTAAAGTTTGGTGATGAGTTGGGTGGCCATGTTTTATCGGGACACGTCCATGCAACGGCCACATTGGTTAGTCGCGTTGCCAATGAGAGTAACAGTACTTTACGATTTGAATGTGATGCCGGGTGGATGAAATACATATTACCCAAAGGATTTATCTCTATAGATGGAGCTAGTTTGACCTTGGGGAAGGTGGGAACAAATTGGTTTGAGGTCTATTTAATTCCGGAAACACGAGTATTAACAACTCTAGATGAAAAAGCGGTAGGAAGCCGCTATAACATCGAAATAGATAGCCAAACACAAGCTATTGTCGATACGGTTGAGCGTGTCTTAGCTGCAAAGAATATCAGTTAGTTCAATAATACTGCTCATCGTCAGCATCAACTACGACGGTAAGTTTATCTTTGACTTCGTCTAGGTGCGTCACTAGATGCAGCTCTTGGCAGCAGTTGGTACATTCATCGTAGTAGTTTTGATCACCATTACTCGCATCTAACTCAATGTGAGTGTGGTGACCACAATGTGGACAAGTGATCGTTTTCGCTTGGATAGAAGTCATCATATACCTCTTTTCTCTTATGCACCTCTTGATGCATTATAATGTCGTCCACCATCGACAGTTAATATATGCCCTGTGACATATTTAGCTTCGATAAGGTAGGCGATAGCTTGTGCTATGTCGCCACTGGCCCCTTTTCTAGCAAGCGGTATATCTGAAACAACTTGATCTATCGCTTGTTGGCTGATCCCAGCATTGGGCCATTCGATCGCGCCCGGAGCAATGCCATTAACCCTAATGTTGGGTGCTAACTCATTGGCTAAGGAGTAGGTCATCATTTGTAAACCTGCTTTGGCCATACAGTAAGCCGTGTGTTGTTTTAAGGGCTTTTTAGCGTGAATATCACACATATTGATAATGACACCGTTGTTTTTCGTCAGCAAACCCTGACATGCTTGCGCCAAAAATAACGGGGCGCTCATATTTGTTGCTATGAGATCATTATAGTCACTTATTTGTAACTCTGAAATTGGAGTCGGGTAAAAAGACGAAGCATTATTGATAAGAACATCTAATCGGCCATAATGATGCTCAACAAAGTCGCTGATTTCATTGAGCGTAGCAAGGTTTGTTAAATCATTGGACATTGATACCGCAGAGTTTGGTCGCAGTGCATTGAGTTGGCTACACAGATCCTCTGCTTGCTGGTGTGATCGATGATAATGAATAACGACATCATAGCCTATTCCGTGGAGGTGTGTTGCGGTCGAGGCGCCTAATCGTTTGGCTGCACCTGTAATTAGCGCTACTGGAGTCATGATAATTTTTCTCGTTAGAACAATGGACTTATTGTAATCTGGAGTTATCAGGAATTCCAATGTTCGATTTAGCTTTTAACTGACCGAACATTAGTACTCATTGGTTAGGTTAGCGATTAAATGGGTTATCAATAGAATGTGCTGGCTCAGTGAACCAAACTGGTCCTTGTTCGGTCATGTAGAAGTGATCTTCAAGACGAACACCGAATTCGCCATAGATGCAGATCATCGGCTCATTTGAGAAACACATACCCGGCTGTAATAAAGTAGTATCGCCTTTAACCAGATAAGGCCATTCATGAATATCTAAACCAATTCCGTGCCCAGTGCGGTGCGGTAGCCCTGGGACTTGGTAATCTGGACCATACCCTTGTGCCGATAGGTAAGACCGCGCTGCACCATCAACATCTTCACAACGTTGGCCTATTTGTGCAGCATTAAAAGCAGCAAGTTGTGCTTTTTTCTCGTGTTCCCACACTTGTCGTTGCCTATCGGTAGCCTGTCCATAAACGTAAGTGCGAGTAATATCAGATTGATAGCCATGGAGCAGACAACCTGTATCAATAAGGACCATATCATTTTCTTGCAATGTCTGGGCTTCTTTAACGCCATGTGGGTAAGCGGTGGCTTCCCCAAATAACACAATGCAAAACGTTGAACCATTGCTGCCAACTTTCTGATGGGCAATATTAATGAACTCTTTAACTTCAGTGGTGGTTATCCCAGGTTTTAAAATAGACGCTGCTGCTTGATGAACAGCCATGGTCATCATTTTGGCTCGTTGCATCAGAGCGATTTCTTGGTTTGATTTAGCCATGCGGCACTGAGCAGTGATCGGTTTACTAGAACTTAGAGTTATTTTTATGTCCTGTGCTGTGGCTTCATTTAATAGGCCATCAACAATAAAAAATGAGGTTGCTTCATCAATCACCACCTTTCCCTGTGTAATATTTTGATGTTTCAATGTATTTACAAATAATTGATATGGAGACTCATGTTCATGCCATGTTGTAACAGGTGCTTTGACCTGCATAAAATCAGTTAGGCTGCTCTCTTCAAACCACGGGGCTATGTATGTTAATTGACCTGTTTTAGTGAGAATCGCACCGACCATTCGCTCAGAGGCATACCAATGAGTCCCCGTAAAATAACTGAGATTGGTTCCTGCATTTAAATAAAGGGCCTCTACATCGAGTTGCTTCATCAAGTCTACGGCGCGACTTACTCGCTGTTGATACTCTTGTAGTGTGATTGGAGATATCCCGCTGGTCATATCAGAGAGTTTTGAAAGTGCTTGTTGTGGTGTAGAACCACCGATTCCTAAAGCCATGATGAATCCTGGAAAGTTATTTTTATATATTGTATGCAATTATTTTGTGTGCAGATAGTGCTTTTCTAAAAAAATAGTAAATACTGCAACTAGTGATTTTCTAAAATATTGATAATAAATAGCTTTTGTACAAACTCGGTAGCTATTGTCTGACTCTGATACACTTAATTAAGGTACTGCTATTAGTAAATAACAGATTCTGTGTGATCCGTCATAGGGGATAGGCATGAGGCAGACGTTGTTTTTAACGGTAATGATTATTGTGGCGTTAGCTGTTCTGTCAGGCTGCAAGAGTGCATTTTACCGTGCTGAGGCTAAAGAACAACCGCCAAATCAAGTTCTTAACACACCAAAGCACAAACAAAAAACATGTCAACTCTCACCGCCAGTGGCTGACCCAGAAAAGATACGATTAATGCTTGTTAAGGCCGGACAAATCGATAAGTCATGGTCTCTAGAGCGGCAGAAAAAAGCAGTGGCAGCCTTTATTAAAAATAAACAGCAAGGGGCTAAGCCAAAATGCCGCTGAAAAGAGCATGCTTTTTAGCCCTATGCGTTCTCTTGTCCAGTGTGACGGGTACTTCGGCAATGACTGCGCCAAAATCAACACCGATTTTGTTCGATGATGCGGTGGTTAATCATCAACAGATCGCTTATTGGCTTAAAAAACGAGGTCAGCTTGCTAATAATGCGAGTGATTTAACGCAAGCATCAGCCGTTGAAGCTTATATCCAATCCTATAAAAGTAAGCAACAACAAGTACGACAAGTCAATGATTTTTATGGCAAATCGCACTATAAAGCGCCTTTAAAAAGTGCCAAACAAAAGTCGAGTAAGGCTGAAAAAGAAACCACGGTTAAAGCGTTAACCTTATTGATTGATTTCCCTGATTTGCCTCATGACAATAACCGACTCTCCAGTACAGACACACCGCTTTATTATGACGATTATTCCATTGCTCATTACCGAACAATGTTATTTGATAAAGATGGATATAAAGGCCCAAACAATCAAAGATTACAGACTGTTTATCAATACTATTATCAAGAGTCGGGTGGAAGCTTTCACTTCACGGGAGATGTGTTTGGTTGGTTTACCGCTGAACATAATGCTGCACACTATGGGGGTAATGACGATGATGACAATGACGTAAATGCTGAAGACCTCATTATAGAAGCAGTCGCAGCTGTTGTAGCCTCAGGGGTTGATTTATCGCCGTATGATCGAAACGATCCAAATGATCGAGACAGCGATGGAATTTTAAATGAGCCCGATGGTATTGTTGATCACTTGATTGTATTTCACTCGAGTATCGGTGAAGAAGCTGGTGGCGGTGTCTTAGCGACAGACGCGATTTGGGCGCACCGTACGAGTATCGGTAACTCTCCTGTAATTATTCCAGGCAGTGGCGGGATGAAGGCACACTTTTATACTATTCAACCGATAGACTCTGGTATTGGCATCATTGCTCATGAATTTGGGCATGATCTCGGTCTTGATGATGAATATGATACCGCATCCTTTGAACCTGGCTCGCCTGTAGGTTATTGGTCGTTAATGGCCTCAGGGAGTTGGCTAGGGAAGATTAGTGGCACTGAACCGTCAACGCTGAGCCCACTGGCTCGTGAGCATTTACAACAAACCTTTGGTGGTAAGTGGTTAAATCAACGAGTCATAAATAGTGCTGATTTATTAGATCAAAGCCAAGAATTGACCTTAGTTGAAGCAGTCAATCATAACACGGGTATTAACCAAATTAAGGTGGAGCTTCCAACAGAGAGTAAGCAATTTAAGCAACCGTTCTCAGGGGACAAGCTTTTTTATTCTGGTCAGGCAGAGAATACGACAGCATCATTCGATTTTTCGGTCACATTACCGTCCACCGGAAATGCAATGTTGAGCATGCAAGCGCAGTGGGATATCGAAAAAGATTATGATTATGCTCAGATCCATGTCAATGGAACTGCGTTATCGAACGCGCAAACAGTAAATACCGTAAATCCAACGATCTCACATACCAAGATACAACACTATTTAACGGGCCAAACACCACTAAACCAATGGCAACACTTAGTGTTTGATTTAGCCGACTATGCTGGTCAAACCGTTACTATTTCGGTGAGCTATGTAACAGATACCTATATTACTCCATTTGGTTTAGTGATAGACG
The DNA here is from genome assembly GCF_030689115.1 of Psychrobium sp. 1_MG-2023. Lineage (NCBI taxonomy): Bacteria > Pseudomonadati > Pseudomonadota > Gammaproteobacteria > Alteromonadales > Shewanellaceae > Psychrobium > Psychrobium sp. 1_MG-2023. The sequence goes on from NZ_JAUYVJ010000019.1 coordinate 14,898, forward strand.
ATATAAAAGTGACCCATGGTAGTGACATTTTGTTTAGTGACGATGCAGAATCGACGCCGCTTGTCGCTTTATCGGGCTTTGAACAAATAGGCACTATCATCGAACAAGAGCCAAGTTATTATTACTTGCAGTTACGAAGTCACAATGGTGCTGATAGTGGTTTACCCAGTAAAAACTATGAGCCAGGACTGCTAGTGTGGTATCGCAATGACGATGTCAAAGATAACAATGTTTCTGAGCACCCCGGTAGTGGATTTATCTCAGTGGTTGATGCAGACCAAATGATTATCGGCAATGAGAGTACGGCTGTACAAATTCGCGATGCTGCGCTGAGTTTGTTTGCTCAAAAGGCGTCAGGTTCAGATAACTCGTTAACTGCGATTTCAAGCTTTAGTGATAGTAATGATTACAGCTCACCACAGCAAAAAGAATCTGGCGTGATACTCCCCCTATGGGGGATATCACTTGCGATAACTCACCAAGAAACAGATAGTAGCCTAACAAGTTTTACATTGAGTCGTGAAAAAATCGATTTTACCAGTGCGTTTAATGCAAGCCGTAATGGACTGAATGTCACCTTTATTGGGCAAGTTGTATCAAGTTACCCAGTGACCAGCTACTCATGGCATTTTGGTGATGGCAATACCTCAACATTGGTTGTACCAACGCATACGTACCAACAAACAGGGCAATATAATGTCAGGTTAGATGTCATTAACTCAGCAGGTGAAACAGCAAGCGTGACCAAGAAAATTGTTGTGGCTCAAGCATTAGAACTGACCGCTTCGATGTCACAAAACTTACTTGATGTTAGGTTTGAAGCTGTTGTGACTGGCGGCGTGGCGCCATACCAATATCAATGGGATTTTGGCGATAATAGCGCACTTATTACCGACGACTCCCCAAGCTACAGCTATTCGAATTCGGGGGTTTACGATGTTGTCGTCATGGTTACCGATGCTGTGGGGCAAGTACAAACAGCAACATTACGTGCTGATGTAGATGCTGGGTTAGCGGTGAATTTTAGTTCGGTCAAACAAGGGTTAACTGTGGATTTCACTGCTGATATTAGCGCTGGGTTAGCGCCACTGATGATAGAGTGGCGCTTTGGCGATGGACAAACAAGTCGCTCGGAAAACCCAAGCCATACGTTTGCCACTGCTGGAACCTACAAGGTTGCGTTAGCGGTGTCCGATCAATCTGGGCAAACGGTGACTCGCACCAAAGACATCATCGTTAGCCAAGCTGTCGCTGAGAAAAAGTCTGGTGGCTTTGCATGGAGTCTATTTATCTTAGCGATGGCTGCATTTTATTGGCGTAAACATCGTCAGTTCGATTAATCTGTCATTGGCATTGGGATATTCTCTAGCAAGGTGCCTCTAAAAGCTGTTAGAATCAGAGGCATATTGTTAGAACAACCAAAAGAGAAGACAAAATGGGTCGTAGTTTTGAAAACCGTAAAGCGTCGATGGCAAAAACTCAAGGTGCTAAGGTACGAGTTTATTCACGTTATGGTAAAGAGATTTATGTAAGTGCTAAAAATGGCGGTGCAGATCCTGATACAAATATCACGTTACGTCGTTTGATCGAAAAAGCGAAAAAAGATCAAGTGCCTACTCATGTTATCGATCGTGCAATTGAAAAGGCGAGTGGTGCGGGTGGTGAAAACTACGAAAATGCACGTTATGAAGGTTTTGGCCCTGGTGGCTGTATGGTGATTGTCGATTGTTTAACTGATAACAATAAACGTACCTACACTGAAGTGCGTAACTGTTTTGTTAAAACAAACTCAAAGATTGGTAGCACTGGCACTGTTGGTCATATGTTCGATCATCTTGCAATCTTACGTTACGCTGGCGAAGATGAAGATGCTGCTTATGAAGCTTTACTAGAAGCTGATGTTGATGTCACTGATATCGAATGTGAAGATGGAAAAATTACCGTATTTGCACCGCACACTGAGTTTTTCAAAGCGAAAAATGCACTGTTAGCAATAAACAGTGAATTAGAGTTTGAAGTAGAGGAAATTACCTTTGTTGCTCAAACTGAAACAGAAGTAACTGGTGAGGACGTGGCTACTTTTGAAAAGTTCACTGCCATGTTAGACGATTGTGATGATGTTCAATCAGTTTATCATAACGCAATAATTGCTTAGCAGGATTGTTTATATCAATAAAAAAAGGTCGATTCAATCGACCTTTTTTGTATCAAAAGCTTAACCTGATTAACGCTTCCATTTAATATGAAAAAATTCGTTGGCAGTTTTCTGATCTGCTTTTAGTAAGACACGTGCGTAAACATCGTCAAACTCATCTTCTTCAATTAACCCAATACGTACTTCAACATAATCAGTGTCAAGTTGATCTTGCGTTAACTCAGCAACTTCTTGCCAATCATTAAACGCGCTCATTAACTCAACGCCACCTTGGGTTTGACATTGTTCTATGTAATACATCAAATCAGGTTGATCAAGGTGTTCAACCGCATGCTCTTCAAATAAGTCTAAGGCGAAATCGATCAATTGATCGCTGTTGATTGCGTCTGAATTAGCCATAAAAAGGCTCCTTGGTGTAAGGCAAAAATAATCGGTTTTTTAGTGAGGCTGTAGCCTAACTATGCTTACCGTTGTATTGCAGCATGATAAACCAATTATGATAAATAATCTGAATAAATTGCCTTTGTTTGATTAGTTTGGACAAATAATGGCTTAAATGCGGGGATTGCTGTCAGTATGCTTTACATAAGTGCTTGCCACCACTAAAATTGAGCACAATATAATAAGTGACTTAGTAAGTGAGTATGCAATGACAACATTAACCATCACCCGTCCAGACGATTGGCATCTACATTTAAGAGATGGAGCGGCACTAGTAAACACTGTTGCTGATAGTGCTCGTTATATGGGGCGCGCGATTATTATGCCTAATTTGGTACCGCCAGTGGTTGATACGCAGGGCGCATTGGCTTACCGTGAACGTATTCTTGAAAATATCCCTACGGAATCAAACTTCTCACCGCTAATGGTTATTTACTTAACCGATAATACGGATAAAGAAGAAATGATTAAGGCGTACAATACTGGGCATATTTATGCGGCTAAATTGTACCCAGCAGGCGCAACAACAAACTCGGACTCTGGTGTAACAGATGTGAAAAATGTCTACCCAGTATTAGAAGCAATGAGCGAAATGGGTATGCCATTATTAGTTCATGGTGAAGTGACTGCCGATGAAATTGATATTTTTGACCGAGAAGAAGTTTTTATTGAGCAAGTGCTTAAACAAGTTGTGGCAGATTTTCCAAAACTTAAAATAGTTATGGAACATATCACGACCAAACAAGCTGTTGAATTTGTTTCACAGGCACCTGCAAATGTTGCTGCAACTATTACTGCACACCACTTAATGTATAACCGCAACCATATGCTAGTGGGTGGGATTAAGCCACACTTCTACTGTCTACCAATTTTAAAACGTAATATCCACCAGCAAGCACTGATTGAAGCTGCAACCAGCGGTAGCAATAAGTTTTTCTTAGGGACAGATTCGGCACCGCATACAAAAGATAAGAAAGAGGCAGCCTGTGGTTGTGCTGGTTCTTATACTTCATTTGCGGCAGTGGAGTTGTATGCTGAAGTCTTTGAGCAAGAAAATGCGTTAGATAAACTAGAAGGCTTTGCTTCTTTAAATGGCCCAGACTTTTATGGTCTGCCACGCAATACAGATACAATAACGCTTACGAAAGAGACTTGGGGTGTACCAGCGACCTTGCCGTTAGGTGATAGTCATCTAGTACCAATTAAGGCAGGTGAAGAAGTTAGCTGGAAAGTCATCTAGTTAACGTTTTGTCCTTGTAATAAAAGCCCCGTTATCACAGAGTGATAACGGGGCTTTATATTGTCATTTATCGATAAAAATGATTAGCGAATACGCTGACCATTGGCTAGTACCTGACCGCTTTCTACTTTAATTTTTGTCGATACATTACCTTGATCGTCTGCTTTAATAAAACCTTGTTGGAGCATCTGTTCAACGAACGGCGCAAAGTGATTGAACTCAGTCGCATAATTAGCTGTTAAACCAAGGTTAAGCGTTGAATTAAATGAAGTCATTACATGTTGCTGTAATTGATGATCAAGCGTATTGCCATTATAACCTGGCAGTTTAAATTCACCGTCTGAGCTTAACGTCACTTTATTGATTGTTGTATTTAATGCATTGACAGAACCGTTGATTCCTTCTGTTAATACACCTAATATTGGCTGTTCTATGTCTGATAACACCGCAAAATTTTGCGAAGCTTGTAATAAATCGACATAAGCCGCTTTGTTAATGTCAGTGATATCTAAATCAAACAAAGTGTCAGTGATGTGAAAAGCTTGCTCGTTATTTGAAATCTCAGCATTATTTATCGTTAGTTTAGTGTTCAAACCGATATGTTGTTTATTGGGGAATAAGTAGCTAGACGCTATAGTGAACGTATCAATTGATGCCTTAACTCCTTCAAGCTCGGAATTAAGTGTTAAACCATTAATTGAAAAGGTCATGTCCTCAGAGACTTGAGTTTCACCCAAGGTGATGAAATTACCTTGGCTGGTAATTGAAGTAAACGCAAAGTTATCTTGAGCCTTGGCAAAGTTCATTGTGTCGAGATTGAAGCTGAATTTACCCTCAGTAAAAGCAATATCACTGCTAATAGTGCTGGTTGTCTTACCTAGATTGATAGTGACGCCATCTTTCTCAAGCTTAAGCGGCTCGATCACAAACTGCGCATCTTGAGAGTCCAGAAAAACATTGGTGTTTAGAGTCAGCAGATGAGTAAATGCTTGCTCAGGAAACTCTTCTAACACCTTAGAAAAATCACCTTTGGTTAAATCAAGCACTAATTCACTTTTAACCGTTAATGGGCTACTAGAGTAATTATGGTTGATGTAAAAGTTAATTGGTTCATACAAGCCTACATCACCTAGGTGTTGCTCAATAAATTCAGGGTGCATTGTGATGTTATAGCTTTGACGCCCGCCTAGAATACTGGTGACAGGATCGATCACTTGCACTTCGAAACCAGCAGGTAAATCCGTTAGCTGCTGATCTAATTCGCTTTTAAACATGCTGTTAGTAACAACAGCTGAGCCTGCTAATACGGCAGCAGCCCCGACAGTTAAAGCTAAAATGGCTTTATTGTTCATCCGTTCTCTCAATTATAAAAATTTAAAATCGGCTTAGAATAGATACTTTTATTGAATAAAACAAATATATTTATTATGAGGGCTGTTCTATATTATAATTTAGTCAAATCATTCACTTGGAGCTTCATGTGCAGGCACACGATAACCACATCGTCTTATTAGGTAATATCGTTAGTAAACAAAACTTATTGAAATATTATGCTGATGGTACTGCTTCATTAACACTTGATGTGATTACTAAAAGGAAGTGGCGTGATCAGCAAGGGCAATGGCAAGAAAGCAGCAGTTATTTTAATGTCACAGTGCTGGGTGAATGTGCTGAACAACTAGCTCAAGGTGCAAATGCCGGACAGGGCATATATATTCGTGCTGCAATCAGACAACGAACGAATAAACAAGGTGTTAATAACGATACGCTAGAGGTGTTGCAGGCATACTTAACGAAGAAGTCTACGGCACTCAATTGGAATCAAGCTCATGTCTGTGGAGGCTTAGTCAGTCAGTCTGGTTTAGTGCAAACCATCAATGGTATAGACTTGATTACTGTGGTTATTGATATTGCCGAGCAAGCTGATAAATCAATTCCTATTGAAGTTAAACTCAAAGGGGCTGCGGCTAAATTGGTCGCTAACCAACTGGAAGAGTTAGCCGACGGTCAAACTGTGCGGTTACTAGTGGAAGGATCATTGAGTGGCCAATCAAAAAAAATTAACGAGCAATTTGTTTATCAATATTGGATCGAAGGGCACACTTGTTTAGTGATAGCTGACTAATCATCATCGCCTTCGTTGGCGGGGCACAAAAAAGCCGCTTAAATTAACGCGGCTTTCATACTTTCATTAGTTTAGATTAATTATTTAACCCGCATACCTGGTTGAGCGCCATCTTCTGGGTTTAAGATCCATAAATCTTCACCACCAGGGCCGGCGGCTAAAACCATGCCCTCTGACATGCCAAAACGCATTTTACGTGGCGCAAGGTTAGCGACCATTACGGTCATTTTACCTTCAAGTTGTTCTGGTTGGTATGCAGACTTGATACCTGCAAACACTTGGCGTGTTTCGCCGCCTAAGTCCAATTCTAAACGCAATAGCTTATCAGCACCTTTAACATGATCAGCTTTTGAAATACGTGCAACACGTAAATCAATCTTAGCAAAATCATCGAAGCTGATTTCATCGGCAATCGGATCTTGAGCCAAAGGTGAGTTTGGATCTAGTACAGGCGCTGCAACTTCCGCCGGTTGTAAGCTGTCTTTAGACGCGTCAACCATAGCATCGATGTGCTTCATGTCGACACGTTGCATCATTGCTTTAAATTTATTGATCTTATGGTTAGTTAACGGGTGGTTAATACTATCCCATGTTAACTCAACATTTAAAAACGCTTCGACTTGTTCTGCAAGGCTTGGCGTAATAGGTTTTAAATAAGTTGTTAAGATTTTAAACAAATTTAAACCCACACTACAGACTTGCTGTACTTCGTCGGCTTTTGCTGGGTCTTTAACTAGTTGCCACGGTTCTTTATCGGCAATGTATTGATTCGCTTTATCGGCTAATGCCATTATTTGACGAACCGCTTTTGAGAAGTCACGCGCTTCATATAATTCCGCAATATCGTTTTGCGCAGCGATAAACTCTTCAATAAGCGCTGCTTCTGATACTGTTGGTGCAAGCGTACCGTCAAACTTCTTGGTAATAAAGCCTGCACAACGACTGGCGATATTAATCACTTTACCAACCAGATCAGAATTAACGCGCTGTGCGAAGTCTTCTAGGTTTAAGTCAAGGTCATCGATTTTACTGGTTAATTTTGCACCGTAATAATAACGCAAGTATTCAGGGTTTAAGTGCTCTAAATAGGTACGTGCTTTAATGAACGTTCCTTTAGATTTAGACATTTTCGCACCGTTAACTGTAACAAAACCGTGCGCGTAGACACTGGTAGGTTTACGGATGTCTGCACCTTCTAACATGGCAGGCCAGAAAAGACTGTGGAAATAGATAATGTCTTTACCGATGAAGTGGTATAACTCAGCGGTTGAGTCTTTTGACCAGAACGCATCAAAATCAATATCTGGGTTTTTGTCACAAAGATTTTTAAAGCTGCCAATGTAACCGATTGGTGCATCTAGCCACACATAGAAAAACTTGTCGGTAGTCCCTGGAATATTAAAGCCAAAATAAGGCGCGTCACGGCTGATGTCCCAGTTTTGGAGGCCGTCTTCGAACCATTCAGCTAATTTGTTCGCCATTTCGCTTTGTAATGAACCACTGCGTGTCCATTCTTTTAACATGCCTTCGAATTTAGGAAGTTCAAAGAAATAATGCTCTGATTCTTTTAACACTGGCGTGGCACCAGAAACAACTGAACGAGGGTTTTTTAGTTCTGTTGGGCTATAAGTTGCACCACAGCTATCGCAGTTATCACCATTTTGATCTTCACTGCCACAACTTGGACAATCACCTTTAACGAAACGGTCAGGCAAGAACATTTGCTTTTCAGGATCAAATAATTGCTCGATGACTTTAGTCGAGATAAAGCCGTTGTCGTTAAGACGGTTGTAAATCAACTCCGCAAAGTGACGATTTTCATCGCTGTGCGTTGAATGGAAGTTATCAAATTTCACGCCAAAATCAGCAAAGTCTTGTTGATGTTCAGCGTTCACTTTATCAATCATTTCTTCAGGTGTAATACCTAACTGCTGCGCCTTTAACATAATCGGTGTACCGTGCGCGTCATCAGCACAAACATAATGACATTCATGGCCACGAAGTTTTTGGAAACGTACCCAGATGTCAGTTTGAATATATTCAAGCATATGGCCTAAGTGGATTGGGCCATTGGCATAAGGTAGAGCACTAGTTACTAATATTTGTCGAGTCGGTTGCGTTACTGCAGTCACGGTTTAATTCACCTTAAATATTGTAATTTAGCGTTAAGTTGTCTCGGCAAAATACTGACCAACGTTAAGCGTTGGTGTAATTTTGAGCGAATTGGTGACAATCTGAGTTAACGGTAAATTGAGACTGTTAAAAATGTGAGACATCTTACCGCAAAGGTTAGTCAAATTCATCTCAATTTAAGCATTTGTATCGATTAGCTTTGATAACTTAGGTACAATGCGCAGCAAATAATTAGCTTATTATTAGTAGGAATCTTATGGGCTTGTTTGGCACCAGTGAAGCAGAGTTAAAAAAGCAGTTACAAAGCGCGCTTAAAGAGTTGAAATTTTTAGATACCGACCAGCCGTTTCTCAATATAGCTCAAGTACAAAAAGTTAAGCTCAAACGACGTTGTTTAATTCTGACGCTTGAGTTGACTATTCCTTGTGTCCACCGTCAAGTAGAGATCACACAACAATTATCGACTCACTTAGCGAACACCGTTAAATTCGATACCATTGATTTGACATTATCGGTGTCGATTAAGTCATTAAATCGCAGCGATAAGATTACCAATATAAAACAACTTGTACTTGTTGCATCAGGCAAAGGGGGGGTTGGAAAGTCGACAACTGCGGTTAATCTGGCCTTAGCTCTTCGTCACGGTGGTGCCAAAGTTGGTATGCTTGATGCCGATATTTATGGTCCATCATTACCGACGTTACTTGGCGCTGAAGATCAGCGGCCAAATACCACAGATGATAAGTTAATGAGCCCTTTAATGTTGCACGGGTTAACCACTATGTCGATTGGTTATCTTGTTGACAAAAATGATGCCACTGTCTGGCGAGGGCCGATGGCAGCCAAGGCTTTATCACAACTATTATTTGAAACAAACTGGGGCGAATTAGACTACCTTATTGTGGATATGCCACCGGGGACAGGTGATATTCAACTAACTATGTCTGGCCAAGTTCCTGTTTCAGGTGCAATTGTGGTCACAACACCTCAAAACTTAGCGTTACATGATGCACAAAAGGGCATCAGCATGTTTAATAAAGTCAAAGTTCCCGTCCTTGGTGTGATTGAAAACATGAGCTATCACCAATGCAGTGTCTGCGGCAACGAGGACCACATTTTTGGTAAACAAGGGGGCGAGCAACTTGCAAAAGATAATAAAGTCAGTGTACTTGGCCATTTACCTCTTGATCCGACAATCGGCTTAGCCGCTGATAACGGGTTGCCAACCGTGGTAAGTGACCCGACCTCGTCAATCACTCATCACTATTTAACCATTGCGCAAGCAGCCGCAATAAAATTAAACCAAACAGATTTAACAATACCATCAATTGTGATCGAGGAATAAAATGAAAGATTGTATATTTATAGCAATTGTTGGTGCGTCAGCGTCAGGAAAAAGCTTGTTGGCACAAACCATCGTTAAAGAGCTTATTGATGAAGTAGGTAGTAATCAAATCGGTGTTATTAATGAAGATTATTATTATCGCGACCAGTCACAATTGACCATGGAAGAGCGTGTTCAGACTAACTATGATCATCCCGCGTCACTTGAGCAAGACCTTTTAGTTCAACACTTGCTGCGTTTACAACAGGGTGAACCTGTCGATTTACCGCAGTATTGTTATACGACACATACACGATTGCCTGATACGTTACACATGGGCAATAAGCGTGTGATTGTTTTAGAAGGGATCTTATTACTCACGAATCCTGAACTTCGTAAGTTTTTCCATGCCTCAATTTACATGGACGCACCGTTAGATATTTGTTTAACTCGTCGATTGTTACGAGATGTGCAACAGCGTGGCAGAACAATGGACTCAGTCCTCGAGCAATATCAACAAACAGTACGCCCCATGTTTTTACAATTTATCGAGCCGTCAAAGCAATACGCTGATATTATTGTGCCAAGAGGTGGTAAAAATCGTATTGCAATTGAAATGCTTAAATCAGAAATCCATCGACTACTAAATCGTTAACTAGGAAGTTATCACATGCGTTTAAGTGATGTAGAAATTAAAAAATATTTAGCCGATAGCAAGATTGTTATCGAGCCACAACCTAATGAACAAAGCATTAGTGGTGTCACAGTTGATGTCCGTTTAGGGAACAAGTTTCGAGTTTTTGAAGGGCACAATGCACCTTACATCGATATTAGTGGCCCAAAAGATGAAGTACAGCAAGCGTTAGATAGTGTGATGAGCGATGAAATTGTATTAAGCGATGATCAGCCGTTTATTTTACACCCGGGTGAACTGGCATTAGCGATGACTCTTGAGTCAGTCACACTGCCTGCCGATATTGTTGGCTGGTTAGATGGACGCTCGTCGTTAGCGCGTCTTGGTTTGATGGTCCATGTAACAGCGCACCGAATCGATCCAGGCTGGTCAGGCAATATCGTCCTTGAATTTATTAATGCTGGAAAACTACCACTAGCATTGCGTGCAGGGATGCCAATCGGTGCGTTAAACTTTGAAATGCTGTCAAGTCCATCTGAAAACCCATATAACAAACGAGCTGATGCCAAGTACAAAGGGCAAAGTGGGGCTGTGGCCAGTCGTATAAGTGATGATAAGTAATGACTGCTTCGACTTGGCTTAATGGTAAAGCTTGTGACAACATTGCAATAAATGACCGTGGCTTGGCTTATGGAGATGGCCTTTTTACCACAATGCTGGTGGAAAAAGGGCAGTGCTGTTTGTTTGAACGCCATTTGGCGAGATTGCAAAATGGTATTAAACAGTTAGCTATGAGTCAGATTGATTTCGGACAATTGATTGAACAATTAACAAGTTTAGCCAACGAGATCGAGCATGGCGTCATTAAAGTGATCATTACTCGTGGTCAAGGGGTACGTGGCTACAGCAGTCTCGGTTGTGATACACCCAGTGTTATAGTGAGTCATAGTGCATACCCTACCTCGTATGACGATTATATTAAGCATGGTTTGAATCTTGGCGTGAGTACTATTGCGCTTGGCTTAAACCCTTTAACCGCGGGTATTAAGCACCTTAATCGTTTAGAGCAAGTGTTGGTTAGGCAGCAAATAGATCAAGAGCAATGGGCCGATGCTGTTGTGTTAGATTGTCAGGGCTATGTGGTAGAAACTAACATGGCAAACCTGTTTTGGGTTAGTGATGGTACTGTCAAACTACCAGCATTAGATTTTGCTGGTGTTGATGGGGTAATGCGTCAACATATTTTGGCTTATTTAAAACAGCAGCAGATCCCGTATGAAATAGACCGTTTTCGTCTTGGCAGTTTAGTTAGTGCTGAAGAGATATTTATCTCAAATAGCCTGATCAAAGTTGTTCCGATCACCGCAATCGCCGAACATGCTTATAGTATTGGTCCAATCACACAGCAATTACAACGTAATTTAGTATAGAGTTTAGAGAGCAGTATGACTGAACAAACCACACCGAGTAAGAACTGGATAAAACGAATCACTTTCTTCGTCTTAATCTGTGCGCTCCTTGTTGGCGGCTTATTGATAAAATTATGGCAAGATTATGATCAGTTTACTCATACGCCAATAACCACATTGAAACCCCAGACGTTTAAAGTGGTTGCCGGTGATAATGTAGCTCGTGTGTTAAGCAGACTTAATTTGGCGAAAGAGCCGATGGAACAATGGCAATATAAGGCATTATTAAAGCAACAGCCTAGTTTAAGTCGACTTAAGGTAGGAACCTATCAAATAAGTCAATCGCTCACACCTGTTCAGTTGTTACAGCTATTAGTGAGTGGGGTTGAAACGCAGTATGCTATTACTTTGATTGAAGGCCATAGCTTTTCACAGTGGCTTGATACGCTAAAGAAACATCAACACATTGATAGTAGTAACTTAACGTTAGAATCAATCAGTGCGCATTTTTCATTTGAGCCGATCCCGTTACTCGATCAAACAAAGTATCCTTTCGCTCATATTGAGAGTCAATTTTATCCTGACACTTACTATTTTACCGATCAGACACCAGCGTTAAATATTTTAGAACGTGCTGCAAAACGATTGCAGGAAAATTTAATCACGGCATGGCAAACTCGTGATGAAAATTTAGCATTTGAAAATATTGAACAAGTCTTAGTGATAGCCTCAATTATTGAAAAAGAAACGGCGATTGCTAGCGAACGCACCACCGTGGCATCCGTGTTTAATAACAGATTAAAGCGTCGCATGCGATTACAGACAGACCCTACGGTGATTTATGGTGTTGCAGATGAGTATAATGGTGATATTACTCGTGCTCATTTACGTGACAAAAATCCGTTTAACACTTATGTCATTAAAGGTCTGCCTCCTGCACCTATCGCAATGGCGAGCTGGGAGTCAATTGAAGCAGCGCTAAATCCGAAAGACACTAACTACTTATATTTTGTAGCGAGTGGGGATGGCGGGCATAATTTTTCAACTAATCTGGCTGAACATAATCGTGCGCTTAGGCGATACCTTGCACGAAATAAGCATTAAAAATAATAATGGAAAAGAATAACATGGCAAAGTTTATTGTAATTGAAGGCCTAGAGGGTGCTGGCAAATCCACTGCCATTGAAAAAATTAAGCAGGTATTACAAGCTAATGACTTAGGTAACTTTGTGACTACTCGCGAACCGGGTGGTACACCGTTAGCTGAGGCGATGCGTCGTTTAGTCAAAGAGCCGCACCCTGAAGAAGAGCTAACCATTCAAAGCGAGTTGTTATTAATGTATGCAGCTCGCAGTCAGTTGGTCGAAACCGTGATCAAACCTGCACTGAAAAAGGGGCAATGGGTCATTGGAGACCGTCATGATTTAAGCTCGCAAGCATACCAAGGCGGTGGTCGTGGGCTCTCTGATATTATGGGGCCAATTCGTGATGCGGTTTTAGGCAACTTTCGACCTGATTTGACTCTCTATCTCGATATTGATCCTAGTTTAGGCTTATCTCGTGCGCGTGCTCGTGGTGAGTTAGACCGTATCGAGCTTAACGAGCTCAGCTTTTTTGAGCGTGCTCGCAATGTATACTTGCGCGAAGCGGATAGAGACTCAACGATTAAATTAATCGATGCCTCACAAAGCATTGAACAAGTTGCGCTAGCTATTGAAAAAGTACTTAATTCTTTCATTCAAGCGCATAAAATCTAATGTCAACTCAGATGGAATCGAACGTAGAACCGGGCCTTTATCCATGGTTAAGAGCTGATTACATTCAGTTGGTTGATCAACTTAGTGCGGGTAAATTACACCATGCCACGTTGTTGCATGGTGTAGCTGGCTTGGGAAAACGACAGCTGATTAAACGTTTCGCTCAAAGAGTTACTTGTAGCCAACCTGTTGCTAATAAGGCATGTGGACAATGTAAATCCTGTCTGCTGTTTCAGGCAGGGAGTCATCCAGATCATTATTTTATCGCGCCGCTTAATGATAAAAAGCAAATTAGTATCGATCAGATACGCTATGCAACGTCTAAGGTCAATGAGACTGGGTTAATATCTACTGTGCGCGTTATTTCGATTGAGCAACTCGATTTGTTAACTGAGTCAGCAGCTAATGCATTATTAAAAGCATTAGAAGAGCCACCTCAGGGAGTTTATTTTTTATTAGCAAGTGCACAGCTCAATCACGTACCGGCCACTATTGCTAGTCGTTGTTATAAACTCAATATTAAAACACCTAACCCACAGCGGTTAGCCGCTTGGCTTACAAAGAAAACGAATGTTGCTGTGACGCCACAGCAGTTATTTAGTTTTGAAAACTCGCCGTTAAGAAATCTTACCGCAATAGAAGAAGGGACCTATCAGCAAATAGCTCAAGTTGAGCATTGCTATATAGAGCTAATAACGTCGCTTGCACAGCGAAGTAATCAGCCAGATGTGATAGCCTTAGCAACCAGAGATTTAGTCAACCAGCTAGAAATAGCTCAAGACAGTTTTGGTGGTGTTGAAGTCATTCGTTTATTACAGCTGATAAATCAACGGCTGATTAAAGAAAATGTCGCACAAGGTGAGCCTTCAGTGAAGCCAGACACCTTACTTAAGCTATCAGCTGGTTTAGTGACGCTAAAAGAGATGATAAATAAGACGCCATCGATAAATCCACTATTACAACTTCAACAACTTATAGTAGAATTAAGCCTAAAGTAACAGTACTGAAGTGAGTTACTCACGGCCCATTATAAAAACATAAGAACAAAAGGGATGACCATGTTAGAACTTAGTGTTGAATTTAGTAATACACAACAGCTTTACCGTAATTACATGCCGTTTGTAAGTAATGGCGGCTTGTTTTTGATCACACATGTCAAAGTTGATTTAGGTGACACGGTTAAAGTATCCGTTACCTTACCTGATGATCTCGAAGCTACTACTTTCGAAGCTAAAGTAGTGTGGGTTAACCCCGTCGGTGCACAAGGTGGAAGGCCTGCTGGTGTTGGCGTGGCATTGAGTGAAGCTCAAATCCAACTTCGTACTGAAATTGAAAAACTACTTAACCGTAAACTTAACTCCGTTGAAGTAACTTCAACCATATAATCTAGAATAACTAAAACTATGTTAATTGATTCCCATGTTCATCTTGATCGTCTTGATCTTTCACTCTATGACGGCAAGTTAGATAACGTCATTGCCAATGCTCAAGCACAAGGCGTAAATGAAATGCTATGCGTTAGCGTTGATTTAACCACTTACCCTCAAATGCTAGATACGATCCGTCCTTACCCATTTGTTCATGCAAGTTGTGGGCAACACCCACTGTATCAAGAGTCGTTAGCCGATCCTGAACAATTACTAAAGTTAGCGCAAGATGAAAAAGTAGTTGCGATAGGTGAGACGGGTTTAGATGCATTTTATGCCCCTGAGACACTGGATGTTCAAACGCAAAGTTTTATTGATCATGTTGCGGTTGCCACACAAATTAACAAACCGTTGATTATTCATACCCGTGATGCACGCCAGCAAACCATTGATATTTTGAAACAAGGACATGCTGATCGAGTAGGTGGGGTTCTCCATTGCTTTACAGAAACACTAGAGATGGCTAAACAAGCTATGGACTTAGGGTTTTATATTTCAATGTCAGGCATCGTCACCTTCAAAAATGCCAGTGAATTACGCGATGTTGTGCGTGCTTTGCCGCTAGACCGATTATTAGTCGAAACTGATGCCCCTTATTTAGCACCTGTTCCGCACCGTGGTAAAGAAAACCAACCTGCCTTTGTGCGTGATGTGGCACAGTATGTAGCCGATCTAAAGCAAGTGAGTTTAGAAGAGTTAGCAACGGTGACAAGCAATAATTTTCGAACGTTGTTTTTACAAAACCGCTAGTACTCATTTATTTAGCTTAATTGCCAATCAATACTTGTGATACTGTTTCTTTATACAGTACAATTAGTCATTACATTTTAAGGATGCGTTATAATGATTGAAATAGAATATATTGTGAAAGACAAAAAAGGGGTTGAAAAATTGCGTACTGCCGACAAGAAAGCCGCTGATGCCTATGATAAAGCCCTCGACAATGCCGAAATTTTACAACAACTGTTGCGTCACGATAACGTATTACCAAAACTAAAAGAAGACGACTTAGAAGCGTTAACAATCTACTTGGCATTAAATGCTAAAAATGTAGAACGTGCTTTAAAAGGTCGCCAACCTGAATTCGACAGCGAGACAACTGAAAGTGTTAACGCTGAAGACACAGAGCAGGGTACAAATAAATAGTTTATGAGTGGGTCATTTAAACAGTTTCAACAACAAATGCGCGAACAATACGCAGAACAACCCGAGATGATGATAACGCATTGTCAATCATGGGTTGATTCAGTGATAGTTAGAATGAATATATGCCCGTTTGCGAAAGCGGAAGTTGCTTCTCAGCGGGTTAATTATGTTGTTGCAAAGCCTGATAACACTGAGCAATATTTAGCGCAATTACTCAGGCATTGTCAGCAACTTGATCAGCAACCTGAGATTGCAACGACACTGATGCTGTTTTCTGACCCTTTTCTAACTTTTGCCGATTACCTTGACTTAGTGACACAAGCAGAAGATGTTCTCTATCACGAAGGGTATGAAGGCGTGTATCAATTAGCCAGTTTTCACCCTGATTATTGCTTTGCAGATAGTAACGAACAAGATGCTGCTAACTTTACCAACAAAGCACCTTATCCCATATTGCACCTGATCCGAGAAGGTGACATCACGAAAGCATTAGCAAATTTTTTGCGCCCTGAGCAGATACCGGAGCGTAATATCGAATATACCCGTCGCAAGGGACTTTCGCAGATGCAAGATGTCTTACGTGCGTGCTATGATGCGCCACAGAAAAAATAATAACTGTTACTTGTAGGAATAATAATGAACAGCCAACTAACTCAAATGTTTAGTATGCAAAATAAGCTTAATGCTGCAATCAACCCTAATTGGATTGAAGATGAAAGCCAAGACTGGCATTGTGCAGTGCTAGTTGAAGGTGCCGAAATGATTGATCATTACGGCTGGAAATGGTGGAAGCACCAGACTCCTGATATTGAGCAAGTACAACTTGAATTAGTTGATATTTGGCACTTCTTAATGAGCGCTGAGTTAAAACGTCACCCAGGCATCGCACTGGAAAGTGCAATTGAACAGAGTGTTACGCAATGGCAACCATACTTTGAACAGTCTACAGAGCAGGGAGAGTTTCTGGGATTAGCTAAAGCGTTAGTGGGTAAATCTGCAATCTCTGAGATGGCCTACACTGAATTTTGTCAATTGATGGGCGCTGTAGACTTTAGCTTCGCTGATTTGTATAAGTGGTATATTGGTAAAAATGTACTTAACTACTTCCGACAAGACCACGGTTACAAAGATGGCAGCTACATTAAGGTGTGGAATGGTCGTGAAGATAATGAGCACTTAGCGGATGCTTTAAACACATTAGCATGTGACGAAACCCTTGCCGATAACGTCTACAAATACCTAACGAACGTTTACCCAAGCTAAATGTTCTTTGACTAAAGTGGTGCTATGCATTGCACTGCTTGGTCGCTATCCTTAGAAATATCTAATAAAGCAGCTTTTAAGCTGCTTATTTTTTAATTAATTAAGGATACTTATGTTAGATCTTCTCCCTGATTTATGTGACGAATTTCCGGAACAAGTGCGAGTGTTACACCCCGTTTTTACCAGTTATGGCGCGAAATCAATTTTCAGTGGCGAAGTAGTCACGGTCAAATGCTTTGAAGATAATTCAGTGGTGAAATCGTTAGTTAACCAACCTGGTAAAGGTCGAGTGATTGTGGTTGATGGCGGAGGTTCAGTGAGAAAGGCCTTATTGGGAGATATGCTAGCTCAGGCTGCAGCGGATAATGGCTGGGCTGGGTTAGTGATAAATGGTGCCATTCGAGATGCTGGGACTATCGCCACAATTAATATAGGGGTGCAAGCCCTAAATACGATTCCTGTAAAAACAGAGAAACTAGGAGCGGGCAATCAAGATGTTGACATTGAGTTCGCTGGGCAAGTCATAAAACCTGGTAGCTACATTTATGCTGATCTCAACGGCGTACTGGTCACTGATAAACCCTTAAATCTCAATTAATACTTATTAATTTCATAAAATTATACTAGGGCGGTGTATTTGGTATTACAATAATACAAAACATCGCTAGCATAGGAAGATTCGATGAAATTATTATTTAAAATATTGGCTGTTATCGTTGGGATAATAGTTATTGCTGTGATTGGATTAGTCACCTTAGTTGATCCTAATGAGTATAAGCCCCAGATTCAGGAGCAAGTCCGCCAAACAATCAATCGTGAATTATCGCTTGATGGCGATCTGAGCTGGCGTATTTTTCCAACTCTGGGAATTGAAACTGGTCGTGTTGCCATCATTAATCCGCAAGGCTTTAATCGTGACCATCTCGTTGAACTCAAGCACGCGGCTATTTCTGTTGAAGTATTACCCTTACTAACAGGTACTGTTTCGTTGGGGAAACTTGAACTTGATGGTCTTCGTCTAAACATAATTACAAATGCCGATGGCACATCAAATTTAGATGGAATGTCAAAAGGTGATAAAGAACCTAAAGCGGACAGTGCGCAACAGCCATCAACTAGTAGCAGTAACTCACTTGATGTAAGCCTTGGTGGTATTGCTATTACTAATGTTGTACTCGAATTACAAGACTTAGCGGTAAACTCACAAACGCTCCTTGAAGTGAAAGAGATTTCGTTAGGTGAATTTGAATTGGGTAAACGCTCTCCATTGGAAATCATCATTGCACTTGCAACCAACGATTTACAGGGTGATGTTAAGATTACGAGCCGCGTTATCGTTGATCAAAATCTTGAACAGCTAGAACTGGAAGGTTTAACCTTAATTAGTTCTTTACGTGGTCAAGCACTCCCAACAAATATAAACGTAAATATTGCAGCAAATATCCAAGCAAATTTAAAGTCTAATGAGTTCAATGTGAATGATTTTTCACTTGCAGCGAATTCACTTCAACTTAATGGGCAATTGAGCGCTCGTACTGGCAAAATAACCAACGTTAAGTTTGCACTTAAAGGTAATGAGTGGGATCTTAATCCATTTATTCCACCTGCAACGGAAACTGATTCTGAGCAAGCACCTACTCCACAAGTGGAGCCTGATCTTTCTTTTTTAAATACGCTCAATGTTGATGGTCAATTGGATATTGCCGGGATTAAAGCCAAAGGGTTATCACTGGGTAAGACAGCATTAACGGTTAAAGTCGATAAAGGTGAAGCACGTATCACACCGTTAACCGTTGATTTATACGACGGTCAATTGCGTGTGTTAGCGACTGTTTCTCATGACAACGGACGAAATTCATACGTTTATAAGCATTGGCTGACAGGGGTACAAATTCAACCTTTATTAAAAGACTTAGCCGACATGACATTATTGGCGGGTTCAACAGAGTCACAGTTGGTGTCAAAAGGTCAAGGGTTAACGGTTGATAAAATAAAGAAAAATATTGCTGCTTCTGGTGACTTTAAGATACTTGATGGCGCACTATTTGGCATTAATTTACCTCAAAAAATACGCTCGGCAAAGGCTAGCTTAACTGGTGGTGATAAAACAGTAGCCACTGAAGAGCAAAAAACTGATTTTACTGAGCTTGTCGGCCAATTTAAAATTGATAATGGTGTGTTTAATAATACCAGCTTGGATATGGTGTCACCGTTTATTCGTTTGGATGGCAAAGGAACTGCTGATATTATTCAATCGCTTATTGATTATCGCTTAAAAGTTGTTTTGGTTGGAAGCACGCAAGGGCAAGGGGCGGATGTTAATGAAATGGCTGGTGTTGCTATTCCGTTGAAAGTCAGCGGAAGCTTTTCTGACCCTAAGTTTGGACTTGATACCAGTGGTGCATTAAAAGCCAAACTTGATGCTGAGAAAGCAAAATTAAAAAGTAAACTCGATGCGGAAAAAGAGAAGGCAAAAGATAAGCTTAAAGATAAACTCAAAAACAAGTTAGATGGCTTATTTTAAATAAAACAGTTAAATTATAGTGTATTAAGGCCTGAGGAGATCTTCTTTCAGGCCTTTTCTTTTGAGTGTTTTGATTGTGTATGTGTGGTGATAAGCATTGAACCACTACGCTGCGCCATTGGGACGAAAACCCTGCGGCAGGACTAATTAACACAAACAATGCCGTTGAGAAGTGGCGGTGAACCTTGGTCCATGGCTGAAGATATTTGGAGTCTTAATTTTGATAAATCGTTATTTTCGACGTTTAATTACTTGGAACTGATGGGTGGTTGATAAGTGTTTGAACTAATTTTATTAGCCCTAGCGGTGAGTATGGATGCCTTTGCGGTTTCGATTGGGCTAGGCGCGAGAAAAGTGACAAAACCACTAAGTTTGGCAGCTAAGGCCGCGATTTACTTTGGTCTGTTTCAAGGGGCAATGCCTGTCATCGGTTATTTCAGTGGCCAAGGTGTTCTCGACTGGATCAAGGGCTATACCCATTGGGTTGCATTCGCACTACTATTGATTATTGGCCTAAAGATGATCTACGAATCTTTTGACGCAGGCGTCGAGCAAAGTTTATCCAATATAAGCCATCGTGTTTTATTGGTGTTAGCGATTGCCACAAGCATTGATGCGATGGCTGCGGGATTTGTGTTGCACTTAATTCCGGTTGATCCCATGTTAGCCTGCGGGCTCATTGCTGTGGTCACTGGTTTGTTCAGTTATTTAGGTGTCATTATAGGCACAAAAACGGGTGACAAACTTGAAAGTAAGGCAGAACTCCTCGGCGGTATTGTGTTAGTGTTAATCGGGTTTAAAATGCTCCTGTTTTAGAAATACAAAAATAATAATAAGATGGTTCAATATATTTTTAATGGAAAATAATTACCTATTAAGTATCGACTATGGGACTCAAAGCGTCCGTGCTTTAGTCTTTGACCAACATGGCCAATTAATTACAAAAGTTTGCCAGCCTGTTGAGCCTTACTTTAGCCAGCAGCCGGGTTGGGCAGAGCAACATAGCGACTATTGTTGGCTGCAAGTGTGCGAAGTCATTAAGCGTTTGTGGCAAGAAACAAATATAGTACCGCAACAAATCTGTGCGTTAGCGTTAACCACGCAACGAAATTGTATTGTTAATCTTGATAATGATAATAATGTATTAAGGCCGATACTAATGTGGCCCGATAGTCGAACTGCCGAGCAAGTGCCTCCGCTGAAGATGTGGTGGCAAGCTGCTTTTACGATTGTAGGAATGAAACGTCGTATAGATTACTTTCAAGCAGAAGCGAAGCTTAATTGGGTTGCATTACATCAGGCTGATATTGCAAAACAAAGTGCTAAAGTGTGCTTTCTTTCAGGGTGGTTGAATTATAAGCTGACTGGGCAGTTAAAAGATTCCATCGCTAGCCAAGTGGGGTATATCCCGTTTGACTACAAATGCCGCTGTTGGGCTCATTCAAATGCTTGGCAATGGCAAGCTATTGCAGTTAAGCCGCAGCAAATGATTGATGTTGTCGAACCTGGGGAGCTGATTGGAGAGATTTGTCCACAAGCTGCTTCTGCCTGTGGTTTATTGGTCGGGACGCCTGTTATTGCGGCTGGTGCCGACAAAGCGTGTGAAACATTAACATCTAGCGCAGCTGCTGAAAATGTCGCAAGTGTGAGCTTAGGCACGGCTGCAACTATTGCAATCACGCAATCTCAATACAAAGAAGCGTATCGTTATTTGCCGCCATATCCGTCTTTAGCAGAAAAGTCGTTTATCAATGAAATTATCCTTCAACGTGGCTTCTGGCTGTTAACTCACTTCATAGAACAATATGGCAGTGAGGATGTGATAGAAGCTGAAGATTTAGGCATTAAAGTTGAAGAATTGATTTGCCGAAAAATTACTCATGTTCCAGCAGGCAGTGAAGGCCTCATTGTGCAGCCATTTTGGGCGCCTGGTGTTATTTATCCTGGTCCTGAAGCTCGTGGTAGTATTGTTGGGTTTACGCCATCGCATACTCGCATACACCTCTATCGTGCACTAATTGAAGGTATATTACTTAATTTAAGGCAGGGGTTGGAACGCTTACAGCGAATTTCTCCTTCACCAATTGACACCATTAGGATCAGTGGCGGCGGCAGTCAAAGTGACATCGTGATGCAAATGGCAGCTGATATATTTAATTTACCGTGTGAACGAGTTCAAACCTATGAAACATCAGGTTTAGGTGCCGCCATAGCATGTGCAAAAGGCGCAGGTTTTTATGACAGTGTTAGCACTGGGGCTCAAGCAATGGTTAAAATTGGTCAACGTTTCGAACCCGGGCGTGATAGCGAGTTTTATCAAATATTGGCAACATCAGCTGTAAAAGATCTTTATGGCCACATTAAGCCATTTTATAAGCAAATGAATTATTAATGATGGAAGGTTAACAAATGAAATTAGCGTTTATTGGGTTAGGTGTAATGGGTTATCCGATGGCTGGCTTTTTACAAAAAGCTGGTCACGATGTTACGGTCTTTAATCGCACATCGGCAAAAGCACTTCAATGGGTCGAAGAGTATCAAGGTAAGTGTGCACAAAGCCCTAAACTAGCAGCTGTTGATGCTGATATTGTATTTAGCTGTGTCGGAAATGATGATGATCTGCGTGAGGTTATCATTGGAGAGCAGGGGGCATTACACTCTATGAAAGCCGGGGCTATTTTATGCGATCATACCACTGCATCAGCCGATGTCGCTCGCGAACTATTTACCCTTTGTAAAGATAAGAAGGTGTCGTTTCTAGATGCGCCTGTCTCTGGTGGGCAAGCGGGTGCGGAAAATGGCATATTGACAATTATGATCGGTGGTGAAGAGCAAGTTTTTACTCAGGTTAAACCTGTAATCGAGGCTTATGCCCGTTGTGCTGAACGCATTGGTGATGTAGGAGCAGGTCAACTAGCTAAAATGGTTAATCAGATCTGTATTGCTGGCTTAGTTCAAGGTTTAGCTGAAGGTGTGCACTTTGCAAAACAAGCTGACTTAGATATTGAAAAAGTGATTGGTGTTATTTCAAAAGGAGCAGCTCAGTCATGGCAAATGGAAAACCGTTATCAAGCGATGATCGATAATGAGTATGAGTTTGGCTTTGCGGTGGATTGGATGCGTAAAGATTTATCAATTGCGCTAAATGAAGCACGTAACAATAACGCATCGTTACCTGTGACAGCCTTAGTTGATCAATTTTACTCAGAAGTGCAAGGTATTGGCGGTAAGCGCTGGGATACATCTAGTTTGCACGCTAGACTTGTTAAAATGAAGTCAACCGAATAGGAAGACTTTTAAGAAAGAAAAAAGGGATCATTTGATCCCTTTTTTATTGGCTACAATCAGCTGCTGCTATTTGCAATAAAGCGAATGCAATGTACTAATCATTGTAGCGACTTCGTCACCTTGTAGTGAGTAATAGATTGTCTGTGATTCTCGACGAGTTTTAACAAAACCCGCACGACGTAACCAAGCCAAATGTTGTGAGAGAGAGGATTGAGCCACAGGGACAATCTCGTTGAGCGCAGATACACTTAACTCATTATCAAGCAAAGAACATAAAATCATCAATCGATGACTGTTCGCCATTGCCTTCAATAACGTGACCGCTGGTACAACATTTTTCTCCATATCACTAATATCCACGGAATACCTTCCTACTTTGTAATGAATTGTAATTCGGATTGTATACTATCAGAAACTGATACTTTTTGTTTTTTCTAAATGTAAAAAAATATTATTCCTTGACCTATATCTCATACTTTTGTTTATGTTTTCGTCTAATTAATGATCAAAACGAAAGCCTGTGAAATTACTGAGCTTTTTAACCATATGAAATATAAGGTCTTATTCTTTTTGGTAAACTTGATATATTTTTTTTTGCATAAAAATTCAAAAAATGAATAAATATTTACCAAATGGATATTATTTATTCAGTATAGGCGCTTTCTAATTTAGTTTATGCATATTAAATACTAGACGCATATTCAAATAACGCACGTAAGATTGCCATCTTACGCTCGTCTTGGCTATGTTCGAACGCAATATTTTCAAGTTTGAGTGCGTAAGACTCACCATCAAGGGTGTTGCGACGGTAGTCGTTCCAGCGCATTACTTCACTCTCATTTAATGTATGTAGGTAATTACGTGCCCTGAAACGAAAGAGCATTTCATTGAGTCGTTGATCTTCGAAATCAACTTCAACTGCGCTCAATTGCTCAGGAGGTGTTTGACTGATTCGTTCGATAGCTGCTTTATCGCTATGACTAAAAAAACCACCACTATAAAGCATAAGATCTGGGTTTGTTTCTGTGGGGCGCTGACTTTCTAGCAGAAACACTTGGGTAAGCTTATCACGCAACTGTGGGTTAGCTTTCAGTAGGTTGAGGTTTTTACGGCAAAGGCTACGGTCAATACCGTGTTGGTCAGCTGATTCAGCTGTTAATGTTTTTGCCGGAGCTATCACAGGGCATTTGTTACTGTGAACTAGTTTAATTGGAATTGGTAACAAATCACCAAGTTCATCACGCTTGGTGTACATACGCTCGCTGATTTCTTCAGCGTCCAACTCAATCAAGGGTTCTAATGCCATATTCAAATTAACGCAGATCATCGCATTTTTATTTGTCGGATGATAAGCAACAGGAGCAATGTAAGTTGAACAGCCTTGGCTAGCAGGCACTTTAGAAGTGATATGTACCAATGGAGTACAATTTACCAAGTCAAACAACTTATTTACTTCCGCTTTTCTACGTAAGTTAAATACATAATCAAACAACTTAGGCTGCTTTTTCTTGATAAGCTTAGCCATCTCTATGGTCGCAATTACATCCGACACTGCATCATGCGCACCTTCATGACTAATGCCATTGGCAGCGGTTAAAAGTTCTAAACGAAAACTCACAACACCATCATCATTTTCCGGCCAATTGATCCCTTCTGGTCGTAGTGCGTAGCAGGTGCGAACTAAGTCAATAATGTCCCAGCGCGAACAGCCGTTTTGCCATTCGCGGGCATAGGGATCTAAAAAGTTGCGGTAAAGAGATTGCCGGGTAATCTCATCATCAAATCGAATATTGTTATAGCCAGCAACAACGGTATTAGGTTCACTGAAAATGTCATTGATTTGCTTTATAAACTGAGCTTCAGGAATTCCCAGCCGATTGACTTTTTGTGGCGTTAACCCTGTAACAAAGCAGGCTTCAGGAGCAGGTAAGTAGTCATCTGCTAATTGACAATAAATCTCAATGGGTTCACCAATGATATTTAAGTCAAGATCAGTTCTTATTCCGGCAAATTGAGCAGGCCGATCACTGCGAGTATCTGCACCCCATGTCTCATAATCGTGCCAGAAAATGGTTGGTTGTCCATTAGCGTTCATTGGATTTTTCCTTGGTGTTCTTTTTATTATAATGCTTTATTTATGGGAGCTTATACTAACTGTAATCGTCTAACGTCCTTTAATGCATTTTTCCTAATCGTTAGTTTTGTGCTATCAAGCGAACTAATAATAGATTGGGAGTGCTCTAAATACGCTTTCTTATTAGCCATTTTTAAATGGCGTTAACTAATAACACACGTAGAAGTATCAAAGCGCCAGATGCAGGTAGAATCTGCTGTGCTGTTCGCGATTCAATGCCAGTTAGAGTTCCACCTAAAGCGGTAATTGTTTCCAATTATCCTCTTACAACGTGGGGTTAGCAACAACGATTGGCCAAAGAATTTCAGCCAGCACTTTAGTGACCAATGAAACGTAAACAGCTAAGGGGCCTCATTATTCATAGAATGATGAATACAACAGTCTAAAGGTGTTGCTCGAAAGGTGAGAAAAAAGTGAATCATTGAGAGTCAGTCTAAACTATTATTATACAAGATGAATAGTTAGAACTAGGCAAACATTAACTTCGCGCTTATTTATCTGTTAACAAAGTCGTCAATTAATCAGGTTTGCCAATAAGTTGACTGACTTTAATGTATATCAACTTTTTGCAATATTTGTTGTTTCTTTAGCCACATTCAATTGCTTATATAAGTTTTTACTTATAATATCTATGAGCAACAAGGACAGGTTGAAGTCAGATTAGCCATTGTCCGTTGGTTCAATAGAAAATCGTTGGTACACGGTTCAGGGCAGCCAAGTTTATTTTAAATATAATTACTCAAGCTACTATGAATAGGACGTTTCTTTATGCCTCAACATCCGAAAAAATTTGCATTGTCAGTCTTCCTGTTGACCTCTCAAAGCCTGTTGTTTACCCCCTTCGCTAGTGGCAATGAAGGCAGTGAAACTACACAACAAAATCCTCATAGTTACTTACAGCTACTCACTGTGCTTAAAAATAACAAAACAATTACTCGTGAGCAGTTTGAAGCGTTAAAAGCTCAGCTACTGGATCATGCCGAACAGCTTGAGCAAGATAAATACGTTGAGGACGATGAAGAGAGCTTAGCGATTAAGACCGAGGGTGGATTGGAGGTCTCGACTTACGATGGCCAGTATGCGTTTGAACTCACTGGCCGAATGATGTTTGATATGACTTCTTTTGAAGAAGATAAAAATAAACTGGGTAACGACAGCAGTATTCGCCGAGCATTTTTAGGCGTTGAAGGTAAGTTTGATTATAATTGGGGTTATGAATTAACCGTCGATTTTTCTGGGGGGGAGGCCGATCTTAAAGACGCCTATATCAGTTACTCAGGGCAAAATGGATGGTTATGGAAGTTTGGTCATACTAAAGAACCTTTCAGTCTCGAAGAACTCACGAGCAGTAAATATATAACCTTCATTGAACGCGCTATGTTAAATGAATTTGCTCCTGGCAGAAGCTTAGGAATAAATGCTAGTACATACGGTAGCAACTGGACCGTTGCGGCCAGCATCAATACTCAAGCTTGGGATGATGACCCTGACGACGAAGGTGATGAAGGTTGGGCAACGACAATGCGTTCAACATATGCACCTTGGCATACGGACACGCAAGCACTTCATTTTGGCATTGGCTTATCGCATCGAGTGACAGATGATGAACGTAAAGTTAAGTTTAATTCACGTCCAGAAACCAAAAACACAGATATCAAATTCTTGAACACTGGTAGCATTAAAAAAGTAGAAAAAATATCGCGGTTAGGGCTGGAAACAGCGTGGGTTGAAGGTGCTTTCTCCGCTCAAGCCGAATTTATAATGGCAGATCTAACACGCCAGTCTCAAGACAACCTTTCGTTTTCGGGGTGGTATGCAACGGCAAGTTGGATGATTACGGGGGAATCGAAAGATTATAAGTTTAGAAAAGGATCTTTTGGGCGTCTTAAACCGTATTCACCAAATGGTGCTTGGGAAGTGGCAGTGCGTCATAGTTCACTCGACTTAAATGATTTGGATATCACTGGTGGTGAGGGCTACATCTCAACAATCGGTATTAACTGGTATATAACCAAACAGATGCGCGCAATGCTAAATTATGCAATGGTTGATAATGATGAATATGCGAATGATGATGGTGACGTATTACCGTCGGATGATCCCCGCTACGTACAGTTGAGGTTGCAACTTGATTTTTAAAGTTAATTAAATATTTACCTATAAAGTTGTTGATACCCAAGATTACTCAGGAGTTGATGTAAATGAACTATCCCAGATATTACTTGCTTCTACTTGCTATTCTTTTTGCAAGCCTTGATGCCAGTGCTAAAGCTTTTGTTATCGGAAAAGTCAGTGATAACCCGCAGAAACATTATGGCTACCTGAAGCCTATGGCCGATTATTTAGCAAAGAATTTATCCGAGTTTGGCTACACGGAAGGTAAGGTGTTAATGGCTAAAAATAATCGACAAATGGTTCGATATCTTAAAAGAAAGAAGGTCGACTTAGTGACGGAAACCATTTTTTCTGGTGTGATCTTTAAAGACAAAGCCAAAGCAGAGTTGCTTTTGACAAAATGGAAAAAAGGCCAAAAAAACTACGAAAGTTTGATTTTTGTTCGTAAAGATAGTGGTATTAATTCATTAGATGATTTTAAGGGCAAAACCATAGCCTTTGAAGATCCAGGTTCGACATCAGCTTTTTATATACCCGCAGCGATGTTATTAAGGCACGGGTTGTCATTGGAGCGCTTAGACTCTGTCAGAGATTTTCCTGATGAAGAATCAGTGGGGTATGTTTTTTCTAACGAAGAAATAAATACATCCACTTGGGTTCATAAAAGGCTGGTGCAAATTGGCGCACTTAATGATCACGATTGGAATAAAAGCGACCACTTACCAAAAAAGTTTCGAGATGACTTTAAAATTATTGCTAAGAGCGAAAAGTTTCCACGAGGCGTTGAATTGGTTAGAGCTGGCATGAGTGAGGCGCTAAAACGTAAAATTAAATCGTTATTACTTAATATTCATGATGATCCTGATGGAGTCCATATCTTAGAGCGTTACCAAAAAACGGCCAGGTTCCAAGAGTTTGAAAACAATATTGGAGATGTTGTTAAAGAGGCTCGTGCGATTGTATCTCTTGTTGACTCGAAGTTGAATTAATGAAGCCTAGGTTACAATTACGGGTTGCCCGTGCAATCATTCTATTAATTTTAGTCATCATTGCCACCATGGGTGGATTTTTGACATGGAAATTTGATGCGGCTACCCAAAGGCTTCATCAAATTAGCGAGTCAACACTAACAAATGCATTAATAGAACAGCTAAATCAAAAGGGAGTTGATACTACTACTTATATCTCTGAAACATTAAAGAATGCTTTATACACCTACGATATGGAACAAATACAGCAACAAATTTTTGCGATCACCAGTCAAAAAGATGTTGTTAAGACATCAGTTTTCGATGCTCATGGTAAAATTATTCATGATGGTACTGAGCTCATCAACACGTTTGGTCAGTCGATCCCTACACCAATATCACAAGGACTTGAAAATTCACCGCGAAATGTTTTTATTGTAATGCATGAAAATTCTATCGATTTTGCGAAGCATATTTATATTGGAAATGAAAATATTGGCGGTATTATTCTGACCTATTCGCTTGAACATATTCGAACGGATATAGAACAACTCGATACGTTAATTTTTCAACTTGTCGCTAATCAATTGCAAGATAACCTTTTTAATATTGCAACGATAGCAGTCTTTCTGGTCTTTTTAAGTTCGTTTTTGGCCTGGCGTTTAACCAGCCGTTTCGTCGAGCCAATCGTCAAACTCTCAGAGTATGCTGCGCATATTGGTTCTGGAGACTATGACTTTGAAATGAAAGTGTCGGCAAGTCGAGATGAAATCTCTGAATTAGGACGCTCTTTTAATACGATGCGGGATAACCTAAAGCAATCTAGCAGTAAAATTAATCATTTAGCTAATCATGACACCTTAACAAAATTACCCAATCGACGTTTATTTGTAAAAAATCTCGATTTAGCGATTAAAAACTATCAGCGAAATAAGATTAAGTTTTCCCTTTTGTTTATCGATATTGATAATTTTAAAAATGTTAACGATAGTATGGGGCATGATGTAGGTGATGAAGTTTTAATTCAGGTGACGAGTCGACTTAAGCACTCAATTCGCTCGGCCGACAGCCTGCTAGTGATGGGTGCAGAACAAACACAATCTTTTGAGAACTCGACGGTCTCTCGGTTAGGCGGTGATGAGTTTACTATTATCCTAATGGGCGTTAGCGAGCCTGCGATTATTGCACATATCGCACAGCGCATAATCACTAACATGGCTGAGCCTTGTAAAGTTAGAAACAAATTGGCCTATATCGGTGCAAGTATTGGTATATCAATCTTTCCCGATGATGATGAAACATCCTCTGGACTCATGAAAAATGCTGATATAGCAATGTACCATGCTAAAGAACATGGTAAAAACCAATATCAATTTTTCTCAACCGAAATAAATAACGCGGCTATGAAACTTCTGACAATAGAAAATGATTTAAGAACCGCTTTAGAAGAGGAACAATTTTGTTTGCATTATCAGCCAAAGCTGGATGTGAAAACAAGAAAAATAGTATGTGTTGAAGCACTACTGCGCTGGAAGCATCCGGTGAAAGGGGACATCAGCCCTAGTGAATTTATTCCGATTGCTGAACAAAGCGGCCAGATATTAGCTATCGGTGACTGGGTACTTGATAGGGCCTGCCAGCAGCTAAGCTCTTGGCAATCAACTGAAGCAAAAGGCTTACCTGTCGCTATTAATATTTCAGCGGTGCAACTTGCACAAGATAGGTTAGATGAGGCGATAATTAAAGCGCTAGACAAGTATGATCTTCCTTATCATTTACTTCAAATAGAGATGACTGAAACGGCAGTCATAGAGAGTAAGCAAGATGCATGTGGAATATTGACTCGGCTAAGTGAAATGGGGATTAAAGTGTGGATGGATGACTTTGGCCAAGGTTATTCATCATTGGGTTACTTAAGCACGCTCCCATTTTATGGCTTAAAGATAGATTACTCTTTCATTCGCTCTATCCATACAGAAGAAAAAAACCGGAAGCTTTGCCAAGCAATTATTTCAATGGCCCACAATCTTAATCTTTTGGTCGTTGCAGAAGGGATTGAAGAACAAGAACAGCACAATATCATTGAAGGTATGGATTGTGATTTTGCACAAGGGTTCTTTTACGAAAAGCCCATTCCAGCTGAAAAACTATTTAATCAATTTTTTGTAGACTCTGGATACAGGTACTAAAAAATATACAGAGTAGAAACTTTCATTTGCAAATCTCCATAAAACAAGCGTCAAACGTCATAACCAAATCTATAAGAATTCTTAAACTAGAGTTTTATAATGATTGGGAAAATAAGCTTTTTATTTAGACAGTTACCTATCATTTCATCTTATACATTAGTATGTAACAGTACATTGAAGTTTGATCTCAGGCTATCAAAGCATGCTATTATCGAAAATTGTTACTTTGTAACTAGATTTAAAGCCAAGAGTACTGCTAAAGTGGCAACTCAGATTTTCAGGCGTATTTGGAAGGATATCGTATTCAATGCCAACTCAGTTTTCTTATCTTAATATACTGACATTATTCCTATTTTACCTTAGCTTAGTCGCTAGTTCTCCGTCAGCTGCCGCACACGAAACCGGAGAAAGTAGCCAGTTTGCTCAAGTGTTTGAGAAGCACAGTGCAATTATGCTTATAATTGATCCTAAAACTGGTCAAGTGTTAGCTGCCAATCGCGCTGCGATACGCTTTTATGGTTATAGTGCGACAGAGTTTTTAAACCTTTCGATCCAACAAATTAATATGCTTAACGCTGAGCAGGTCGCTTCTGAAAGAGCGTTAGCTAAAAGCGAAAATAGAAACTATTTTATTTTTCGTCATCAGCTTAAATCAGGCGATGAAAAAACTGTCGCAGTCAATTCAGTGCCAATCACCTTTCATGGCGAAGCAGTGTTGTTTTCAATTATTCAAGACATTACGACTCAACGAGAGATTCAAAAAGATTTGTGGCATTACCAATCTAACCTCGAGAAAATGGTGGACAACCAAGTGAGTCAAATTGATCAAGCGAAGCGATTAATGATTCATTCCCTGGTTTGGGGCGTGGCATTTCTTTTATGCCTTGTTGCATTCCTGTTGTATTTACTCAAACGAAAGCGAATTGCAGAAGAACAACGTTCGGCCTTGGCACAAATTGTCGAACAAAGCCCTGTCTCAATCATTACAACTGATGCCAATGGTATTATCACGTTTGCAAATGAGCATTTTTTCAAGACTTCAGCTTTTAACCTAGAGGATGTAATTGGTCGGCATGCTGACATCCTACGTGATGATGGCCATAATATTGCCTTGTATGAAGATTTATGGAATACAATCAAACTAGGGAAGCCTTGGAGTGGTGAGTTGCATACGCATTGTGATAATGGTGATGTGCACTGGGAGCGTGCTAATATTTACCCATTAATTAATAGTAATAATACCATCAGTAGTTACGTTGCAATTAAAGAAGATATCACCAAACAGAAACAACACGAAAAACAACTTAAGCAAGCGTCCACCGTGTTTAAAACCGCTACAGAAGCTGTCGTCATCACGGATAAGGACTTTAAAATTATTGCCGTTAATGATGCTTTTAGTTCGATTACAGGTTTTGATAAGGATGATGTAATTGGTACAGAACCAAGCTTTCTACATTCGGAGTATCACGAAGAGGCCTTTTATCAGCAAATGAATAAAGAGCTTCACGAAGCCGGACAATGGCAAGGGGAAGTGTGTAATAGCCGTAGAACGGGTGAATTGTTTTACGAATGGCTTTCGATCACTTTGATCAAGGATGATAATGAAAACGTTGAATCCTATGTTTGCCTTTTTACCGATATCACCAAACGAAAAAAAGCCGAACAAGCGGTTTACCAACAAGCGAATTTTGATGTTCTAACCGGGTTAGCTAATCGAAACTTGTTTATTGATCGATTTGAGTATGTACTCGAGCTTGCCAAGCGAAAAGAAACCTCGGTAGCACTGTTTTTTATCGATTTAGATCGCTTTAAAAACGTTAACGACACCTTTGGTCACAATTGTGGCGATATGTTATTAAAGCAAGTCGCCGCTCGCCTGTTAAGCTCTGTCAGGAAGTCCGATACTGTGACCAGATTAAGTGGTGATGAGTTTGCAATTATCATCTTTGGCAATGACGACTTACTAAAGATTGAGAACTTAGCCTTAAAAATTTTGGATAAATTGGCAAGCGCTTATCAGCTCGATGATAAGGAAGCGTTTATTACAGCGAGTATTGGTATCGCGATGTCACCAGGTGACGGAAGCACCTCTGAAGAGTTATTGCGAAAAGCAGACAGCGCAATGTATAAAGCCAAAGAGAAGGGAAAAAATAATGTCCAATTCTTCACTAAAGAAATGGATGATGTGGCATTACAACGCCGCACTTTAGAGAGCGCTTTACGTCATAGTATTACTAATAATCAGCTAGAAGTGCATTATCAACCAATCCATGACTCGCACACTGGTAAAGTAAGCTCGGCAGAAGCGCTTGTCCGTTGGCACCACCCAATGCATGGCATGATTTCTCCGGACAAGTTTATTCCGCTAGCGGAAGATAATGGCTTTATCAACGATATTGGCGAGTGGGTCTTAGAGCAGGCTTGTATTGAGGCAAAGAAATGGCATCAGCAATATCAAGATGCCCCTAAAGTGTCCGTTAATATCTCAAGTGTTCAGTTTTATCGTCAAGATTTTGTTGCAAAACTTGCGACCATTCTTGAGCGGGTAAACTTAGCGCCCCAGTTATTAATTTTGGAAATGACAGAGAGTTTGTTAATCGAAGAAGATAGTCATACTCTAGACCAATTGACAAGAATTCGAGAGATGGGGGTTCAACTCTCAATCGATGACTTTGGTACAGGCTACTCCTCTCTGAGTTATCTCAAGCGATTCCCAGTGAATATCTTAAAGATTGATCGCGCTTTTATTAAAGATATTACTGATAACCCAGAAGATGAAGGCTTAACTGCGGCGATAATTTCAATCGCTCACAATTTAAAATTGAAAGTTGTGGCTGAAGGGGTTGAAGCGCAAGAACAATGTCAACTACTAGCAAAATATCATTGCCATTATCTACAGGGCTATTATTTTAGTAAACCCCTCATTGCGGCGAAGTTTGATGAGTATCTTGCAAAACAACCTTTCACTATCAAGGAGTAACAAATGAAACGGGCAACACTCTACTATGTTTATGATCCTATGTGCAGTTGGTGTTGGGGTTATCGACCAACTTGGCAGTTAATTGAATCAGCACTAAACAGTGAGCTTAATATTGAGTATTGTGTTGGTGGCTTAGCTCCTGATTCACAGGAACCAATGCCACAAGAGATGCAACAAGGATTGCAACAAATATGGCATAAAATAGCCCAACAATTAGGCACTGAATTTAACTTTGATTTCTGGGAGTTATGCCAACCCCGTCGTTCAACATACCCTGCATGTCGTGCAATGTTGGTAGCACGTGAAGCAGGCCTTGAACAAGAAATGTTAAAGGGCGTTCAACAAGCATATTACCTGCAGGCTAAAAACCCGTCTGATAATAAAGTACTGTCAGAAGTTGCAATGAGCATTGGCATGGATCAAGTTAGCTTCAACCAGCAACTCAATGCTGAAAGCGTTAATGAACAACTGATGAAAGAGTTAGCACTTTCTCGACAATTACCGATTAATGGATTTCCGTCGTTAGTATTAAATGTCGACGGTGAGTTAACGCCTATAGCAATAGATTACCAACAGAGTATTAACACGGTTGCAACAATTCGAGATTTAATTAAATAAATATCTAAAATCAGTGAATTAGCGAAGGGAACAAATAAAATCTATCAATACGAATGGTATTGAGATTGATTATCATTTGTTGTATTGTGACGTCTTTTTTAATATAGAGCGCACAGTATTATCATGCCTACCAGTAAATTTAAGTTAAAACATCCCCAAATATTACTCGCGACATCGCTGTTATTTTCCGCGCAAGCAATGTCGGCATCGACACCAACCGCTAAGGAGACAAGTGTTGATGATAAAGAGATCGAAGTTATTACTGTCAGCCCTCGTGGTTTAATTTCGTATGTCAGCGCCTCGGCGACAAAAAATAATACTCCTATCGTGGAGACACCAGTTTCGGTATCAGTATTAACCAATGAGCGTATTTCTGCGCTGGGCGCAGAAACAATACAAGATGCGTTAGGGTATGTTGCTGGTGTTTACAATGGTCCTTATGGTGTTGATACTCGCGCTGATTGGGCTCAAATTAGAGGAATTGCACCATTGCAATACTTAGACGGCTTGCAAATGATGTTTGGCAGCTACAATAATGCACGCCCAAATCCATATATGCTTGAACAGATAGAAATCCTTAAAGGGCCGTCTTCGATGCTTTATGGCCAAGGTTCTACAGGGGGAATTGTCAATCTTGTGACTAAGCGTCCGTCTGTTGAGACTAAAGGCGAAATTTGGGGACAATTAGGTAATTATGATCGTAAGCAAATTGCTGGTGACTTTAATACTGCGCTAACCGATGATCAAAATGTTTTATTTCGTATCAACGGCTTAGTTCGTGATAGTGGTACACAAACAGATCATGTTGATGATGATAGTATGTATATCTCACCAAGCATATTTTGGGCTATCAGTGACCAAACACAATTGACGTTATTGGCGAATCTTCAAAAAAATAAATCCGGCTCTAGTACGCAATTTTTTCCTCATGAAGGGACAATCTTAAAGGCGGAAAATGGACAAATCGATAGTAGCCGTTTTGTCAGTGAACCGGGTTGGGACCGCTACGATAGCGAGCAAAAGTACCTGACTGCGATTATTGAACACCAACTCAATGACGATTTTTCGATCAACTGGTCAAATCGCTATATGAGTAGTAAAGCACAGACCCGGACGATGTTTGCGTGGGCCCCGAAATTCCAAGATGACAAACGTTCATTTTTACGAAATATTAGCATGAGCGATACCTTTGCAAAAACATTCACGAGTGATTTGCAATTACATGGTGATTTCATCACCGGTGACGTTGAACACAGTTTTATTGCCGGAATAGATTATCAACATGTCAAAACGGATAGAGATCGCGCTTATTTAAGAGGGGCTGGTGGACTTTTAGATATTTATAACCCTGTGTATGGTCAAGTGGATGATTTACCGGATAACTCTGTACTGAGAGATGCTCCTTCTGATTTAGCAAAACAAGTGGGCTTTTACGTTCAAGACTCGTTTAAAATAGGTCAATTCGTGGTTAACGCTGCGTTACGCCATGATCAAGTTGAGATAAGTCCAGGCAAGCCAAGTGCGTCAGAAGAAGATCAAAGTGCAACCACTGGTCGATTGGGTGTGCTGTATAGTTTTGAAAATGGAATCGCTCCTTATATTAGCTATTCAGAGTCTTTCTTACCTATCTTTGGCTCAAAACCTGAAGAGCAGGGCGGTGGTAGTTTTAAACCTCAATCTGGTGAACAAGTTGAGTTAGGGATTAAATACCAGCCACAAGGTACTGAGCATCTAGTCAGTGCCGCTATTTTCGATATCAAAGATAAAAACCGTAAGCGAGCAGTTTCACCTGAATTAGTATTACAAGATGGCGAAGTGAACATTCAAGGTTTTGAGCTAGAAGCGCAACTAGAGTTCGATCAAGTAGATGTTTATGCAAGTTATGCATATACCACCACTGAGAACCTATCAAGCCACCAGCCGGGCAGAAAAGGAGCTGAACTCGCTGCTATGCCAGATCACATGCTGTCGACTTGGCTGACGTATCGACCAGCTGATCTACTCGATGGCTTAAAGCTAGGCTTAGGCTATCGTTATGTCGGAGAGACATCAGATGGTACATCAAATGTCGTCGTTAATGGCACGACGATGCACAAAGCATTAAGAACAGACAGTTATGATGTGATTGATATGATGATAGGGTATGAGTTTGGTCAGTTTGACATTAATTTAAATGTTGATAATTTAACTGATGAAATGAATATCACTAGCTGTTTAGCTCGCGGTGATTGCTTCTATGGTCAGCGCCGTACAGTTACTGCAAACGTTCGTTACCGTTTCTAGCCAAAACCAAGTTGAACCAAGCCCAGCATTAATGCTGGGTTTTTTTATACCTTTTTTGAGTTTGGTGAGAAGTTTTGTTGGCAATGTGTGTATTTTAACGCGATTAATTACCTGTTCATCCATCATGGTAGATGAATGATAGCGATGCTATTTATAATCTAGATAAACTATATACAGGAACCGTTTGTTGACGTTAAAAAGTTGATTACTTAATGAAAGGCTTTGGTCAAAGGGAGAGTGGAGCAAGTTTGAGATGCTAAATGTTGTCTTTGACGGTGCTGTCTTTGCCGATCACATCAAAAAGGGGATTAATTTGAGTTATTGGCCAGAAAAATTACTTTTTCTGGCCACGCATCGTAAATGACACTGTTAGAACGAAACTTGCGCCGCTAAACGAAAGCTAATACCGTCTGCAGCGGTGACATTAGAGTCGCTACCGCCAATCAAGTAGTCTTTGTCGAATAAATTTTCGATGTTAAATCTCAAGTTGACCTCTTGCTTTGCAAAATCAAGACGATAGGTAGCCCCTACATCAACGCGAGTATATGCATCTTTGGTGATAGTATTCGCGGAGTTGGCGAAGCGCTCACCCTCATAAAACGCACCGGCATTAATAGCTAAGTTCTCGCTAAGTTCATAACGACTCCATAGAGACATCGATAGTTCAGGTGCATCAATCGGTGTATGTCCTGTATATTTTTCATGCTCACCATATTTTGCGTCCAGACTCATTAATGAACCCATCAGGAATAACGTATCAGAAACGGCTCCCTGTGCTGAAAGCTCAAAGCCTCGGTGACGCTGGCTTCCTGCTTGCGTTGTACGAGAGTCATAATCTGGGTGGTCGATTTTTTCACTAATTAAGACCCCCGTTTTTTCGATATCGAAAAGCGAAGCAGTTAGCAATAGACGGTCATCAAGTAATTGCCATTTCGTGCCTAGCTCAAGCTGCTGCGATGTCATTGCATCAATTTTTTCACCGAAGTTGATGTCTGTTTCGTCATTGACTGTCTCGCTGCTTTGTGGTTCGAATCCTTCGCTGTAACTTAAGTAAACTGAACCTTCATCACTTGGATGGAATAACACTGCGGCTTTAGGCAGGAATGATTCATTATCAGCCCCTTCTTTAGATTGCATGTCATATCGCGCACCAAATGACACTTGCCATTGATCGTTTAACGTGACTAAGTCTTGAAAGTAAATACCGTAGTAATCAAATTCACTGGTGTATAGCGTGTCATCATCCTTATAAGTGATGTCTGGGCGCATCGGCTCGGCACCACCAATGATGTGAGTGATTGAGTCAGCTTTAACACGTAACTGGCCGTAATAATAATCTAATGAATTCGCACCAATTAAGATGTTGTGTTGTGTACCAAACAGATCAACTTCACCTGTAAAATCTACAAATGCCGTTTTAAATTGCCAGTCGTCAAAGCGATCATAAGGTTTGGATGTATATTCATCACCGACTTGATAATCACTTGGCTTTTTAGGCGCTGACTCAAAACGCTGACGTTCAAAGTACTGCTCATTATAGCCTAGGGTGACTTGCCATTGGTCATTAATAAAATGAGTGAGATCTAAACCAAAGTTTTCCACAGTAATATCGGTGAAAGCCCATGACATATCATAAATTGTTTTCTTATCACCAATCAGGTTGCCGTCATTGTCTAGCCATGAGCCCGTATCTAACCCTGCGTGATCATTTGTGTGATCATAGTGAAAACGAACCAAGGTGTTGTCGTTAATGTCATAATCTAAAACAAGAGAACCTAAAAATCGATCACGCTCACGTTGTTCTTGATTCGGTGTTTCGCGCTGGAAAATAACGTCTTGCTTGACCAACACACCACGATAACGAAGATCTTCTGATTCGGTTAGTGCGCCACCCGCATCAAGCGTCAAACGTGTAGAGCCTTCTTGGTCCATATCAAAACCTAAATTGAATAGGCGTTTGGCCGTTGGCTTCTTCGTCACCATATTCACTAGCCCGCCTGGACCAGACTGTCCGTAAAGGATGCTCGAAGGGCCCTTGATGACTTCAACACGCTCTAGTGTTTCGATAGGTTGTTGATAATGAGACCAATGCTGGTGACCATCGCGTAAGTAGCCATTGGAAGAACTTAGGCTAAATCCACGTAAGTTGAATACTTCGCGGTTACGTTGTTTAGATCCTGGAGAGAGGCTCGCATCATTTGAGAGCACTTCCCCTAAGGTGGTGGCTAACTGTTCATCTACAACGGTGCTTGGGATCACAAAGACTGTTTGTGGGGTTTCTAGCAAAGAAGCATCAGTACGCATCGCACCCTTTGCGTTGTTCACTTTATAATCGTTGAAATAAGTCCCTTTAACTTCTATACGCTCAATTGACGTATTTTCCTTAGTCTCGGCTATTGCCATTGGCGCAAGAAGGGCGGCATTGACCGCTAAACATAAGATAGAAAGTTTCACTGTATTCTCGATATCGTTAAAAAATTAACGCAATCTTAATGATAGGTCTTCTCATTTGCAATAGTGTCTAGTTTAAGTGGTTATATTATATGCAAATGAGAATTGTTACTGTTTGTGTCGGGTTGTTACAGATGTTTTCGACTTTTTTTTTGATATTACAAGACTGTTAGCAGTAAAGAATTGTGGTATAAAGAGCTAAAAGCCAGACATGGCTGAATTCGCTGTTTATAAATGACGCATATTATGGTGACACTTTTGAGTAACATTCTAAAACATAAGTTATTGGTTTCCTTTTTTATTCTGATTTTATTTACGCTTTTTTTTGCTAACTCGAGTGTCAGCCGTGAAATATCCGCAATGGAGAGAACACCGCTTAGTGATTACTTTTCAGAGGCATGGAACACCCGAGATGGTTTACCTCATAATACGATAAACGCAATATCTCAAACACCTGATGGCTATCTTTGGATTGGTACTTGGGAAGGTTTAGTTAGATTCAACGGACAAAAATTTAAACTTTTTACCCGTGGCTCAAAAGCGCAGTTAATAGATTCTGGTATCCGTAGTCTTGTTGTTGAAAATAGCAAGCTATTAGTCGCTGGAAGTCGAGGAGGCGTTTCGCTTCGTGATGGCAGCCATTGGCAAGCACAACCTCAAGCCGCTGCAATGGTAAATCATGCAATCTTTGATCAAGAGGGTGGCCAGTGGTTAGCACTTGAAGGTAAAGGGGTTGTGTTTCGTGAAGGGGGGGCAAACTCAAAAGAGCTTGTTCTCATTAATAACGTGAGTGCCTATGAAGTTGCACAACAAAAAAATGGTTTAGTGTGGGTAGGGACAAATAAAGGGCTTTACTCAATTGAAGATAAAGCCGTTGTCCGACATTTCGACACACTAACAGGCCTTCCCGATGCGCCAGTATATGTAACATTTGTTACTAGAGAAGATCAATTAATCATTGGTACAGAATCAGGGGTCTATCTCAAGCAAGGGCAAGAGTTTGTTGTGCTTCATCCTGAATTAGCCAATGAGTCAATTACGAGCATACTTGAAGATTCTCATGGTGATATTTGGCTTGGTACCATTAATCATGGCGTACTGAGGCTGAGCAATAACACTGTTGAAAAATTTGATGCTGATAAAGGGTTACCCAGTAATCGCATCTTTTCATTGTTTGAAGACAGTGAATCAAGTATTTGGATAGGTACTAATGGAGGCTTATTTCGTTTACGTCAAGCCCCTTTTGTGACACTAACCAGTAAGCAAGGGCTTGCGGGTGATTATATTCGCAGCGTTTATTCGCATTCTGATGGTTCTTTATGGGTGGGTAGCAGTAAAGGGCTTAATAAAATAGTCGGTCGTGACGTCATGACGATTAACCTAGCAGGCTCAAATAAAAAATTATCAGTGTTGAGTATCACAGAGCTCGCTGACTCGAGTTTGTTGATTGGAACCTATACAAGTGGTGTGTTTAAGTATGACGCAGCCACTGGCATGTTACAACCGTACATCAATACCTCGAGTGGATTACCAAGTAACGAAGTACGGGCTATTTTGGAAGATCAACAGAAAAACATTTGGTTTGGTACAGCTTCTGGGCTTGTGCGACAAAGCCCACAGGGAAACATAACGCTATTTAATGAGCAGTCCGGGATTCCTGCTAATTTTATCATGGCCTTAGCCAAAGACAGTAG
This sequence comes from Psychrobium sp. 1_MG-2023, assembly GCF_030689115.1. Lineage (NCBI taxonomy): Bacteria > Pseudomonadati > Pseudomonadota > Gammaproteobacteria > Alteromonadales > Shewanellaceae > Psychrobium > Psychrobium sp. 1_MG-2023. Next base: position 55,196 of record NZ_JAUYVJ010000019.1, read on the forward strand.
TGGAAAAGTGTGGATCGGTACTGGAGTAGGGGTTGCTTCTTATTTTAACGGTAACTTACAAACCTACCACCTTTCTGAGTTTTCAGATGCTGAGTATGCTTTTGGTTTTTATGTTCAAGAGCAATATCTGTGGATGACTACAGACCGGGGTATTGTTCGTTTGAACTTAGCCGACGAGAAAATGAAGGCTTTGACTAAGAAAAATGGCTTGCCTGTCGACAAATTTTTTCAAGTTATCATCGATGACGAATCAAACCTGTGGGCTACAAGTAATCGTGGGGTAATAAAAATCCAACCAGAACAAGTTGACGAAGCGTTTCGTTCGACAGAGTACCAAGTCGATTATGAGTTCTTTGGCGAAGAAGCCGGTCTAAAGAGCGCTCAGGCCAACGGCGGCTCAAGCCCAGCTGCTACGTTGCATCATGATGGTAGTATCTGGATAGCAACATCAAAAGGGGTGAGTGAAGTGACAAACCATCGTCTGAAGAGGATTTCTTCGACGCAATTACCACCAGTTATCGAGCAGCTTATCGTCGATGGCAGCCAAATTAGCCTACCACGAGCAGATGGCATCTCTCACATACATCAATTACACAGCAACCCTTCTCGTATCACTCTTCATTATGCCGGTGTGGGTTTCCTAATGAATGATTCTGTTGTGTATCAGACCAAACTTGAAGGGTTTGAAACTCAATGGGTTGAAAAGGGGACTCAAACATTTACCGAATTTACTAATTTATCACCTGGGACATACACGTTTAAAATTAGAGCGAAGTACCCAAACAGCGAATGGCAACCACGCTACGCGAGTTTAACTTTTAATATTCCCCCACTATTTTGGCAAACACCGCTATTCAAAATTGTTATCGCGATGTTGGTCTTCATTATTTTACATTTGCTTTATCGTTATCGTATGGCAAGAATTGTACGTAATGAAACCAGATTACAAGGCTTAGTGGATCAACAAACAGCGGATTTACGTGCCCAAGCAGATTCCTTCGCTTATCAAGCGAGTCACGATCAACTAACAGGCCTGTATAATCGCCGCGCGTTTGATGCATGGTGTGAGGACAGTTTCAACAATTCGAGAGAACACAATAAGCCACTAGCAGCAGCTATTATCGATATTGATCATTTTAAGAAAATTAATGACAACTATTCCCATATCATTGGCGATAAAGTGATTCAGCAGGTCGCGGAGCTACTAGAGTATCAATGCCGCGATAAAGTTAAATTAGCGCGATGGGGGGGGGAAGAGTTTACTTTACTTTTCGAACATGACATTGATAAAGCCTATTCATTGTGTCAAACCTTAAGATTAGCCATTGAAGATTTTGACTTTGATCATATAGCCAAGGGCTTAAAGGTAACTATTAGTGTTGGCTTAAGTAATAATGATGTGGCTGATGGCTATGACACGATGATTAAGTTCGCCGATCAGGCACTTTATGCAGCAAAAAGACAAGGGCGTAATCGTGTTATTCACTATCACCCCGATAGTATAGACTAGGAATATTAAGCAGTGAGTAAAACCCAACGTAGTGGCTTAATTCGGCAAAAGAATAAAGCGTTAATATTAAGAGCAGCCAAATCTGAGTTTGTTGCTCACGGATTTAAAGGGGCATCAATCAAACGTATATCTGAACTAGCAGGTATTCCTAGAGCCAACATTCATTACTACTTTAAAGATAAAACAGATCTCTATCAGCAACTCCTTGAAAGCATCATCAGTGTGTGGAATGACAGTTACGATACGTTACGAGCTGAAGACGATCCTGAAGCAGCACTTGCTGCATACATTCGTGCAAAAGTTATGTACGCCGTTGAAGATCCAGAAGGTTCTAGAATTTTTGCCAGTGAAATTATTCACGGTGCACCCGTCTTAGCAGATTATCTTAGTGGAGAGTTCAAGTCCTGGGTCAATGAGAAAGTAAAGGTAATAGAGCATTGGATAGCACGAGGACAAATAGATGCGATTAATCCTTACCATTTATTGTTTTTGATTTGGAGTTCAACACAGCATTATGCTGACTTCAATGTTCAAGTGGCTGCGGCAATGGATAAAGAGTCTTTGGTTCAAGCGGACTATGAAGACGTTGTCACTTCATTGACAACAATTATTTTGACGGGCTGTGGTGTTAAAAAGATATAGCGATATATCCGTATTGTAATCAGCTATTAAATGGCACAGCCTCAATGCTAAACAGAGCATAACAATGACACAGGGCTCTGAACCTTTCGATGCAGAGCCCTGGGTAGTTTGACTTTTCTTTAATCTCTAAAAGCGATAATTAGCTTTAACATACATCTCGCGTCCGGCTAATGAGAATGGAAAACTTGTCCAACCATACTTAAAACCAAGGGCAGGGAAGATACCGCCGTTCTCACCCCATTCATCTGGCTTTTCATCAAATAAATTGACGATACCAGCACTGATTCTAAAGTTATCCGTTAGCTCGTAGAAACCGGTTAAATCAACAGTACTTTTAGCTCCCCATGTGTTTTTTGGGGTACCGTATGAAGCAGTGCTTACTTCACCATAGTAATTTACTCGACCTGTCACGGTGTAGCTATCACGGGCATAAGTCGCACCCAATACAGCTTTTTCGTTTGGTTGTGCTTCTTCGATTAACAACTGTTGTGATTCGTCAAAGATAGTACTGTCGGGAACAATCGACGAAGACGTGTTAATGCCTTTAGTTTCAGTTTCATTAAAGCTCAACGAAGCCTCGAAGGTCAACTGAGCCTGTTCCAATTCATGTTCCCACGTGTTTACCCATTCGACACCACGAGTTTGAGTGTCGATTGCATTTGTGAATATTTGAACAACAGCTACGCCATCAAGTTGTGCATCACCTGTCGTACTGTGACGAGCAAAGAAATCATCGATTTCAGAGTTGATACCAGACTTAATATCGCCAGAGTAAACAATACGATCATCAATAGATACTTGGTAAAAATCTAAGGTCGTTGAATAACTGTCGCCTTGATAAACTAAGCCAAGGCTTAAGTTTTTTGATGTCTCTTCTTTTAACGACTCAAAGCCTAACTCTTGAGCAAGCTCGGAGTCAGGGCGTAATGTCACAAGATCTGTTAATACACCGTCACTAATTGAGATAGATCGTTGCGTGAAGTGCTTTTGCTGAACCCCAGGTGCTCTAAAGCCAGTAGACACTGCACCACGGAAAGATAACTGGTCATTAACATCGTAACGAGCCGTTAGCTTACCAATGACTGTATCGCCAAAATCTGAGTAATCTTCATAACGAAGCGCTGTGCCTACGGTAAGTTGATCAGAAAAATATAACTCGGAATCAAAGTATACCGCGACGCTGTCACGGTCAGTATCGATTTCCATTTCAGGGCGATAACCAGCAAAACCTTGCATACCTGGCGCTGTTACAATACAACCTACGTCAGTAGCTTTTGTTGCACCATCAGTTGAGTTTTGTGAACAATCTGTGTCGCCACGGCTATAAGAAACTTCATCACCAGCGTTGATCACATAACCGTCTTGACGCCACTCGGCACCAACAGCAACGGCGATTCCGTTTTCAACAACATCAGTTTCATAGAAGCGGGTAAAGTCGACGTTAATTGTTGATTGGTTGAACTCTAAGCTACCACTTTTGGCTGTTGTTGGACTGTCCGGGCCATAACTTGCGTTCAAAGAGGCGATGTTCTCAAAGGCTAACTCATTGTGGCCATAGCTATAACTTAAGTCTAGGTCCCACTCACCCAGCGTTTGTTTGTAACCAACAACAATCGACGTGTCTTCGGTTTTAGAGCCTAACTCTGGTGTAATGCCTTCCGGGAAGATTTGTGGCCATACACGGTCATCGCCTGCAGAACGGAAAAAGCCTTTTGATTCGCCTTCTTTAGTCGTGAAACCACCAAAAGAGTATAATTGACCTTTACCCAGTTCAACGTCAGCGTTATACCAAAAAGAATGGCTTTCAACTGTTCCTTCACCGACTAATAGTAATTGTTTAGGCGTATCAATTGCGTCAAACCAAGTGGTTTTGCTGGCGCGGTTCATCTCATCGGCATCTTTATATTCGTAGGTCAAATTGAGATTACCAGACTCACCAATAGCGACACCAACATTTGCAGCAAAGTCGATAGTATCTCCGTCACCTTCACTTGTGGTTCTAAACCCTGTGCTAACGGAGCCACCCTCAGATGATTTTAAAACAATGTTAATCACACCAGCGATAGCATCTGAACCATACTGAGCGGCTGCGCCATCGCGTAATATTTCAACACGGCTAATCGCAGAAAGCGGGATTGCACTTAAGTCTGTGCCAGCATTACCGCGGCCAACATTTTGTTGAACAGCGACTAAAGCCTGTTGATGGCGGCGCTTTCCGTTGATTAAAACTAGCACTTGATCAGCGCCTAAACTACGGAGTGTTGCAGGGCGCATTAAGTCCTGACCATCGGACGTTGTCGTATTGTTCATATTAAACGACGGCGCAACCTTTCGCAGCATGTCCATGGTGTTAACCGCACCGGAATTTAAGATGGTTTCTTCTGAAATAATATCAACGGGTGCGGCACTTTCGGTGTCTGTACGGCCGTTGACTCGACTGCCAATGGTGGTGATCACCTCGACATTTTTATCGACAGTTTGTTCGTTAGCAATAGCGCTAGTGGCTGTAAACCCTTGCACAGCGACAGCCGCGATGCATAGGCTCAAATAACTTTTTGAAAATTTTGATTCTGAATTAGCTTTAAACATGGGTGCAACAACTCCAAATATTTGATTCTTCATGTGTGAAATCATGTAACGTGATAGAACGTAACATAAATTTAACAATCCGTTGTGTGATTTTTTACAATGGTAAACCCAATCAAAAAATAAGGATTTATAAACTACCGCTTAATCAGTGTTTTAGATTATTTATGGACGAAAGTGCTAAGACTAAAGATAAAACGGTATTACGTTGATGCGTTTAAAAAATAAGCGTAATCAATTGTTTATTAAGCAACTAAAGCAGATTTTTTAAACAGTTTTCTGTGTCTAAAAAAATAAACTCATCGTTAACTACGTAATGAACTAGGCTAAATAAAGAGGCCATTTTAATCAGTTGTGCGAGTTGCTATGCAAATTGTGTCTGTGATCATCCCTGCATTTAATGCTAGTTCTACACTAGAACAAGCAGTGCGAAGTATTTTTAACCAGGAATGTGCTTTATGTTGTCAAATTGTCATCATCAATGACGGTTCAACCGATAATACAAAACAAATTGCGCAATCGCTTAACCACCCAAAACACGAACTGATAGTACTAGATAACCAACGGGCGAAAGGCCCTTCTGGTGCGAGAAACACAGGCCTTGATAGAGCGACAGGAGACTTCATCGCATTTCTAGATGCCGATGATTGTTGGCATTCAAATCATTTGTCCGTCACTATGGGGATCTTGCAGCACTGGCAAGACATTGATATCGCTTTTAGCAATGTTGAAATTATTGAACATCATTCGAAAATAAGCTTAGGAGATTGGTTTAGTTCGCGTAGTTTTACTAAGAGTCTTGCTACTGAGCAACGGGCGAGGAATATTCATCTGATTACCGGAGATATGATCAGCGCATTATCAAAAGAGTCGTTTATGCATGTGCAATCCATGGTGATAAGAAGAAATCACCTAGAAGATATTCGCTTTAACGAACACTTAAACAGGGCTGAAGATAGAGACTTCTCTATTCAATTAGCATTAAATGACGCTATATTTTGCTATAGCCAAGAAATCACAGGGACGTATTATCGTTATCAGGAAAGTTTAACAAGTGAATCGACTGAGAATGCCTTATTGATGGTGCTATGTCATATTGCGTTATTTACAGGCTATTTAACTGATTCACGATTCAACCCTGAACAAAAAACGTTACTAAAAGAGTTAACGCATCAACGATTGGTCGAATCGAGTTATTATTATCGGCAACTAGGCTTGAGATCCCAATGCTTCAAACAATTAGCTCGCAGCTTTAGATTCGGTATCAGTATAGCTCAGTGCCAAGAAACCATTAAAACGCTATTATATTCTGTATTATCACTTGGCTATAAAAAGGAAAAGCAAATAGTGAAATAAGTTTTGCTTGTTAAATGAACACGAATAATTAAATTGATCAAGGTTGGTTTTCAAGGGGCAAGTTAAGGTAAAATCACCCTTGATAACATTCATTAAAGACTTTGCACATGCGCATCACACTATATACATCTAACAACTGCCCACATTGTAAAACTGCTAAGGCTTATTTAACCGAGCATAAGATTCCATTTAGACTGTGTAATATCCAATCACCTGCAGGAAGCAAAGAATTTAGAAAACTGGGGTTACGTTCCGTACCCGTGTTAAAAATGGGTGAAAAGGTCATTCAAGGTTTTTCAATCAAAACATTCAATCAACATTACCGCCGCTAAAGCGAAACTGCTCAACACTAAGTCAATACGTTCGACTCGGTCATCAAGAGCATTGGTATCGAACCGCTTTTAGCATATAATCTGCCTAAATTTTTTTTGGGGTTGTAACATTGGTTGACGTATCATTTTATCAGGTTGTTTTTCCTGTACTTAGTTTAATGCCGTTTTGTGCGCTGTTGGTAGTTTGTCTTATTTTAAAGTATGGTCAAATTTGCCCTGGGCAACATAGTCGCATTCAAGGCGAGTTAATTACCATTTGGACTGTACTGTTTGTCGCATTAATGATGGGCATTGAAACGTCAATATCCCCTTGGGTATTAGCAATAGGTGGCTTAGGCGGTGTCTATGGCGTGCTTCTTAGTATTTGGCAAGGTAAACTTCCAAACAAACGGGCAATTCCTGATAAGGCGATATATTACTCGTTACTGCCGCTAGGTTTCTTCAGTATTGGGGTACTTGCTGCACAACAAAGCCCGTTTATTATTCTACCGATGATTATTACAGGCTTTATCTTGGCTAATTTACTATTGGTTAAAGCCAAACACCGTTTAGAGGCGTTCAATAAAATATTACCTTTTGCAGGTGTCGCTTGTTCTATTTTACTTTTAATCGTCGTTGCTTCATTAGTGTTTATCACTGGAGAGCAAGGGTTAACCGATAAAATTACCAGTAACTTATATTGGTTTATTGGCTTCTTACTAATGGGGTTAGCGCTTTGGTTATTGCCGGTGGTATCCGATAATCCGCAAAGTCACACGTTGTTAGGCGTGGCCACTTTTTTGATCTTGATTTCTCAAGTATTAATCTATGAAGTCATTGTTTTATTGACATAAAACTAATTGTTATAATTCCGTTAGAATTAAGCAATAAAATCGAGAGGTTTACTTCTTAAACTGTATGTGTTTATAAATACATAAGGAAGTAAACCCATGAACACCCTATCTAACAAAACATCTATTCCGACTATTCTTGGTGGTTTGACCCTCGCGGCAGGCATGCTTACAGCACCTGTAAGTGAAGCTGCTTCATTAAAAGTGACCATCACTAATCTCACTCAAGGGATCTACTTCACCCCATTTCTTGTTGCTAGTCATACTGATGACGTTTCACTCTTTACTGTTGGCACACAAGCGAGTCTTGCATTGCAACAAATGGCTGAAGGTGGAGACATCTCAGGCCTTGTTGCTGCTGTGGCGGACGCTGGTGGGCAAAGTGTTGCGAACCCACATGAAGGTTTATTAGCGCCGGGGGCTATGGTTAATGAGTTTATGCTTGATACTCAAGACGACACTCATCTTTCTTTAACGTCAATGCTATTACCGACCAACGACGGCTTCGCTGGTGTTGATAGTTGGGCAATTCCCGAAACGGCTGGCACTTACACCATTATGGTGAATGCTTATGATGCTGGTACTGAAGCGAATAATGAACTGTTGGTTCCAGGTGCGGGCATGCCGGGCATGTTAGGTATCCCTGCAGATCCCACAATGATGGCTGGTTCTGGTGGAACTGGTGTTGCGATGCAAGATTACAATACAAACGTTCATATCCACCGCGGTAGCCTTGGTGACGATATGATGGACTCAGGAAAAAGCGATTTAAACAATAAAGTTCATCGTTGGTTAAATCCAGTTCTGAAAGTAACTATTACCGTTGAATAGGAGAGTCTCATGTTTACATTATTGAAAAAGCTCAATCATTCGTCGCTGATTAAAAACAACAAAAAACGTTCTGCTTTAGCGGCTTTGGTGGCAACGACAACATTACTTGCCGGTTGTGGTGATAATAATGGTGATGATGGTGTTGTCACCGATCAAGTCTACCGTTATCAAGTGACAGTAACAAACTTAACTCATAACCAACCACTGTCTCCTGTCACGCACTTGATCCATGGCAGTGATTACCAAGCTTGGTCAATCGGCTCAATGGCTAGCGAAGCATTAGAACAATTGGCGGAGTCGGGTGATAATTCCGCTGTGCTTGACAATGCAATGATTACAGAGTCTCAAGCCAGTGAAGGCGTAGTAATGCCAGGTTTGTCCTATCAAACAACGCTTGAACTTAGCGATAAAGATCATTATTTAACAATTTTATCAATGTTGGTGAATACAAATGATGCTTTCACAGGTCTTAATAAACACGCATTAACTAACTACTCTGTTGGTGATAAAACATTGTTATCACTTCGAGTCTATGATGCCGGTACTGAAAGCAATAGTGAGTTACAAGCGACTATACCGGGACCTGCTGGACAGGGCGAAGGATTCAACGTACAGCGAGACGATACTGATTTTGTGTCAATGCACCCAGGGGTGGTGAGCATGGATGATGGTTTATCGACATCGGTGCTCAATGAATCACATCGTATTGAAAGTGTTGTAGCACAGGTGGTTATCGAACGATTACAGTAAGAGGATTATATGGGTCAACGGATCTTAGTGGTAGAAGATGAAAACGATTTAGCAAATTTAATTGAATTAACATTAAATAATGCAGGTTTTATCGTTGACCAGTGTAATTGTGGGCAACAAGGTTTAGAGCGGGCATTAACGACTGATTATGCGTTAATTATCCTCGATATCATGTTGCCCAACGTTGACGGTTTAGAAATATGCCGACAAGTAAGAATTAACGACCCAGTAACACCTATTATGATGCTAACAGCACGTAATACCGAAACAGATCGTGTGATGGGTTTGGAAATGGGCGCCGACGACTATTTAACTAAACCTTTTAGTATTCGAGAATTAGAAGCCCGCGTTAAAGCATTATTACGCCGTGCCGCAGTTGGCCAGACAGCAGAAGAATTTGGTCAAAAAACTGATTTAGTCTTTGGTGATTTTGTAATTGACCCACGTTGCCATGAAGTCATATTTAACGGCAGTAAAATAGAATTAACCTCCACCGAATTCGAGTTACTGTACTTTCTTGCGCAACATCCTAATCAAGTATTTAACCGCAGCCAGTTATTAGACTCGGTCTGGGGTTACAACCACGTTGGTTATGAACATACGGTAAACTCTCACATTAACCGCCTCAGAGCCAAACTAGAGCAGCAGCCTAAATTGCCAAAGCTTGTCCATACTATTTGGGGCGTAGGGTACAAGTTTGAATTTTCACATAGTTGACATTGCCAACTATCGTCCCGTTAGTTTTTTAAGCCGTGAACCCGTGTTGCGCTAGTCGTTATATAAGATTCCGGCTCAACACACTGCGGGAAAGACACAAGAGAGTATCGCAATGGCAACAACAAAATCCGTCACACAAATAGACAAAACTAACTGGAGCATAACGTGACCAATATCCTGAGCAGTATCGCAACACGCTTAATTATATTATTTGTTTTTTTCTTTATGATCTGTCTTGGAGTTTTTGTTTGGTACACATCGGTATCGACTAAGCATTTTCAATTGCAATCAACTCAGTCATTACATCGTGATTTAGCAAAAAACATGGTGATGGAAAACCAATTACTAAGTAATGGGCAAATAGACCCTGTGGCGCTCAAACAAACGTTCCACTCGATGATGTTGCTCGGTCCTGCGTTTGAGATCTATGTGACCGATCTTAAGGGAAATATATTGGCTTACTCTGCACCGGAGGGTAAGGTAAAGCGACAATCAGTACATTTGCCTAAATTGCTTAGTTATTTCAACGAGGATACGGTCTTTCCACTCTATGGTGATGATCCACGCTCATATTCACAGCAAAAGATATTCTCCGCTGCCAAGATCTACCAAAATGAAAATGTGCAGGGCTATTTATACGTTATCATCGGGTCAGAGTTAGAAGATCAAATCACTACTCAGCTTAATGATCGAAAGTTTTATTCAACGACATTAGTGATGGCGGCGATTGTAATTATGTTTACACTGGTGATAAGTGTTGGTTTAGTCTTATTAATTACTAGGCCACTACGTCGCCTAACCTGCCTTGTCTCTGATCACACCAATGGCAATAAAACACAGCGCTTCAATCGTTTGCAACTTAATCAAGCATTAGGGCAGGCCGCTTCGTTAGAAGAGAAGCAACTTGCTATGGCAATTGAAGAAATGTCAGAGACAATTACCGAACAACTCGAGCAGCTAACCCTTAAAGATCGTCAGCGCAAAGAGCTACTCTCGTATATTTCGCATGATCTAAGGACACCATTAGCCTCGTTAATTGGTTATCTCGAAACATGGCAACGACAGCATAAGAAACAACCTGTTAATAATGGGGCTAACTATATCGAAGTTGCTCATAAGAATGCTTTGGTTCTCAATGGCCTTGTTGAGCAAGTATTCGAACTCGCGCATCTTGAGACGGGAAGTGTTGAACTTGAGCGTGAACCCATCGCGATTGCTGAACTTGCGCAAGATATTATTGAGAGTTTTTCACTGCAAGCCGCAGCAGCGAATGTAAGACTTGACTTCACTCCCAAAGACGAAAGTATTCAAGTTGATGCCGATATCGCAAAGCTAGAAAGGGTCTTTAATAATCTTGTCGCAAACGCCATACGTCATACGCCTGCAGGTGGTCAAATTATGATTAACTTTGAACCAATAACCATCGACCACGAAGAGAAGGTTCTTATAAAGGTAATAGATAGTGGGATTGGCATCGCTAAAGAACAATTACCTAGAGTGTTTGAAGCACATTTTCGTGCTAGTAATAAAGTAGATAGCGGCTCGACTAATGCAGGATTGGGATTGGCCATTGTTAAAGCGCTGCTAGCATTACATCAAAGCGACATTGCGGTCAGCAGTGAAGTCGATAAAGGGACAGTTTTTACTTTTGAGCTGCCAAAATACAGTGTGTAGAGTTAAAGCGGCCCGATAGCTCAATCGGGCTGCTTGTTTCGCTGTATCTCATTGCTGCTGAACATAGTTTAAAGTTTAACCTTGGGCAATGAACTAAGGTCTCTGGCTATAGACTGTGGGTGTTAACAACCCCGCATTCCTACGATGTTTGTTGCTGATAAGCTTCAAAACCACCGTCAAGAGAATACACTTCATCAAAACCACGCTCTACAAGAAATTGCGCTACACCTTGGCTGCTAATACCGTGGTAGCAACAAACAACTAATGGTTGGTCCATGTCGCAGTCCGCAAGATATTGTTCTAAATTACCTTGATTGAGATTAAATGCACCATCAATGTGAGACAGAGCAAATGATTGCGGGTCGCGAGTGTCAACGATATTAATAGTTTGTTCACTGACTAGTTGGTGCAGTTGGGGTACAGTGAGATGTTTAAATTGCATGTAAAACGGTCCTAGTTAAAACGGTTAATATTTTTCATCACATCAATTAATGCTTGAAAAGATAAGTCGCCATCAGCTTGGCGTTGGTAGAATTGGTCGTAGAATTTGTATTGACCTTGGCGGTCAATTTCAGTGATGTTACCTTGATTATACAAGGCAAAGTGCTGTGAATTGCCTACGTAAAATAATTCATTGACTTGAGTGCTTACTAAATCATAACCGACACTTATATCACTTGCTGGATTGCCACAATTAAAGTGGTGACGCAGGACTGTCGGTAACACGTCATAATGGCTGGATTGCTTATGAATCTCTTGCGGTGAGACCCCTGGAATTAACATCACTAAAGGCACGTGTAAGTTCACTTTTGAGAAAAGTGCAGAACGTTGATAAATTGAATTGAGGTCATTACCACGTTCAGCGGTTATCACCACTGTCGTGTTTGATAAATCAACGTGGTCAATTAAATTGCCAATTAAACTGTCAGTATAAAACAACGAGGCGATGTATTCTTTTGCAAGAATTCGTTCGGCGGCACTCATTGGCTGAGATAATGGCATAATTGGTACGGTAAAGTCATTCGGCACACTGAGTTCTTGGCTCGCGAATAAAGTAATGTCACCGTGGAAACCTGTTGTACTGTGTTCCTTTATCCACTCGATTGCTGAATCAACATTTTGCTGATCAACTGAAGCTGCGGCAACCTCGTTAAAATCATAATCACCAGAAAAGACCCGTTTAGCTGTCTCTTGATAAAGAAGCGAATCAACCGGAGACATAAGTTTACGGCTATCAAAAGATGATTTGTATTTCGCTGGAATACCCGTGCGTAAACTAAATTGGGCTTCATGAGCAACCAAGCTACTCGTGATATGTTGCTGTGCATTAATCCCTTGAGCACTTAATTTAAATAAATTGGGCATCACTTGTTCGTTCACTAAGCCACTATTTGCAGAAGCGATGGTAATGAATAAAGTGTTCTCTGCCTTAGGCTTTTGACATTGTAATGCATTTAACGGGTAGTTAATGGTTTTCGGATTATTGCTTAATTGCAGCTGAGTCTCATGCTCGGCATCGATTAGCCCATACTTTTTTATAAAACTGCGAGCAGTCGATTGATGCGAAAATGGAAACATACGATCGTAAGCTAAGATTGGACGGTAAACTGTTGCGTCGGCCCAAATATGAAGTAGGTGGCTTAATAGAAACGCGCCAGCAAATGTCAAGGTTATCCGATTCCCTACATCCCAATTACGAATTATTGCTAATCGTTTCCAAATTAAATTTGCGATGGTGAGTTCAACCATCAACAAGGCTAATAGAAATAGGGCGATGGAACTCCAACCAATGGTGTTATTTAGGTTAAAACCATTTAAATCAAATACAAGGAGGTTTAGATGCAACTGATAGTTCTGGAATATACTGCCATCAATTAACAAGGCAACAATGATAACCGTGGCAAGAAACGCGCCTAAGCCTCGTAATATTCGCGAGTCTGGTAGCAAAAAGGTCAGGGGAAATAAGATAATAATATAGGTAATGATACCTAATAAGCCAAAGTGACCAATCCAGGTAGAAATAACATACAGCGTACTTAGCAGGCTTGGTTGTGCGTCGACAGAAAAGATATAGCGAATAGCCATCAACATTGCAATAACAATGTTAGCCAACATAAACCAGTGGCCCCAGCTAATCAGGCGAGATACACGATCTTTATATGAGTTACTATTATCAACCATGATTGTTGTCTTTTGACCTTATAATCACTAATACCATGTCCACTAATAACCTGATCATTTTTCACGGTCTAAACAAATGATAGCTGCGTTATTTATTGTCTATGTAGAATAACTACATACGCCAATAAATGCCTTGCTCTAATTCGTTTATCCTCGTTACAAAATTGGTCACTTAATTAATGGAATTGGTATAAATTATTCCATGTAAGGGGTTGCGTTCGCAACTATTTGATTGTTCGTTCGTACCAGTAGTTCACACAAAAAAATAGTTGCGATAGCTTGTGCAAATTAGTGTAAATCGACTTGAACAGAGCTCTCTAACGCTTTAGCAAAGCTAGCAGCAACGTGCTTACGTTGGCTTGGTGAAACGTTATTGTTAATAATACTGGTTGCTGCATTACCAAGCGCCATTAAGCTTAAATCTGCTTTGGCATCGCTATTTTCTAGCACGGTTAAAAGTTGCATAATCAGGTTTTCTACCTGTTCATTGGTATATTTTGAGTTAACAGCCATTGAGGTTCTCTATATTGACGATTGTAAGCTGGGATTTGTTAGTCCAAGCTGTTGATAATTTATGCGATCTCTACTAACACTTAAATTAGTGGGCGACCGTTGATGATAACCTGCATATAATACAGTAAATTTTTGCTTGGGACTAATTACAAATGAGTGTTTCTATTCGTCATATCATTCTTCACCAAATAAACACGACCGCTGAAGGGGATGTGACCTTTTCTGCGCGGGATCAAGTGTTATCACCATCGCATGATGTTGAATTATTGGTTAGTGAATTGCACCGTATTTATAACAGCAAACAAGGTAAAGGCTATGGATTCTTTGCCGATGATGTTGATGGTGAACAATTGTTTGCTCGCTCGCTAACAGACTACTTAGATCAAGATAATGACTTTGTCGCGTTCTCACAACAAGCGATTAAGCTATTACAAGGCGAGTTGATGAAGTATAACTTTGCCGAGCAAGGGTACTTAATGTTAGCGAACTACACCCATGTAGCGAATAACTTCTTGTTTGTTGCACTTATCTCACCCAAAGATTCTATCGCGGTAGACGACACGCTAGAAGTGAGCAGTAATCAGCACTTAGAATTAAACAATCTGCAACTAGCCGCCCGTATCGATTTAACAATGTGGCAAGCTGAGCCAGACAGTCAGCGCTATATTTCGTTTATTCGTGGTCGCGCGGGTCGTAAAGTGTCAGATTTCTTTCTTGATTTTATGGGGTGTCGAGAAGGCTTTAATGCCAAAGAGCAAAATAAAAACCTGATGAATGCGGTTGAGGATTACTGTGCTGCCGCCGAATTTGACCGTAGTGAAAAAGAAGAGTACCGCGAAAAAGTCTTTGATTATTGTAAAGATCAAATCGATAGCGGTGAGGAAATTGCGATAAAAGATTTATCTTCACGCGTTTCAAATGATGGTGAGCAAGGACTTTATCAATTTGTTAACCAGCAAGGCTATGAGCTCGAAGAAGAAATCCCTGGCGATCGCACAACCTTACGTCAATTGAAGAAGTTTTCTGGCACAGGTGGCGGTGTGAGTGTTGGCTTTGAACAGAAACACATGGGCGAGCGAGTACTTGTTGATTTAGACAATGATAAGATCACTATTGTGGGTATTCCACCGAACTTACGCGACCAGTTAACCCGCCGTTTAACTAACGAAGATTAAGCGGGCGATTAACCACCATAACGTTCGGCCTTGACTAACCGATGGTGGTTTATTTGCGCAATCGCACACAAATAAATGACCGTAATGAGAACGAGTTAGGTTACAATAGCCTGACTGTAGCATACTGGGTGGACTGTTTTTCTGCCCGAATAGGAAAATTAAATGAAATTGTTTGTAAATAACTTAACTGTTATTGATTACTCATACCTTTGTCACGAACGCGGTATGGTGGGTGAAAGCTTAATTGTTGACATAGAACTTGACGGTTCACTTAACGATGAATGCATGGTGCTAGATTTTGGTTTAGTGAAAAAACAAATTAAAGCGGTAATCGATGACGAAGTCGATCATAAGCTATTGGTTCCTGCGACTAATCAATGTGTTTCTTATAATGTATTAGAAAGCACTACACAGATTTTATTAGACCGCCCAGAAGAACTCCCAATTTACCTTAATTGCCCGCACCAAGCGTTTGCACTCATTGATAACGATATCGTCGATGAACAATCGATTATTAAGCACCTCGAGCAAGTAATAAAAAATGTTTTACCAGAAAATGTCACTGGCTTAGTGCTCAAACTTGCACCAGAACCTGTATTTGGCCCCTATTATCATTACAGCCATGGCTTAAAGAAGCATGATGGTAACTGTCAGCGTATTGCGCATGGCCATCGCTCAATTATTGAAATTGAACGAAATGGTGAAAAAGCAGAGGATCTTGAGCAATATTGGGCATCTCGCTGGAATGACATTTACTTAATCACCGAACAAGATATGGTTAGTGCTGAAGAAATCACGCTGCCAGAGCCACTTGAAGTGTTACGCCAAGTACCTAATATGCACCATGTTGCGTACGATGCACCCCAAGGTCGATTCGAATTAATTATTCCAATGCAACATTGTGAAGTTGTTGATTTTGATACAACAGTTGAACTATTGACCGTCTACGTTGCCAAAACGCTTGCCACTGAAAATCCGGGTGATACGATTAGTGTCATCGGCTATGAAGGGGTTGATAAAGGTGCGATGGCATCGCATCAGGTTTCGGCATAAGCCAACGCGATAAAGCACACTATGAAGCCCTTTTGTAGTGTGCTTATGATTCAATAATCTACACAATGGACAGACAATGATTACCATGAAAAAAATAACCTTTTCGCTTCTTTTACTCTTTGTTTGTCCGGCATTACTTGCCCAACAAATTCATCAATTAAGTGACACGGTTAGCCTAAAGGGAACTTTCACCCAAGGTGCTTTATTAATCGGGCAAGCTAAAGCCAGCGATAGTGTTTTCTTAAACGATAAGCCTGTTGCTATTGCTGATGACGGTCTGTTTGTCATTGGCTTTGGTCGCGATGCCGAGTTAAACCATCAACTGCATGTTAAAAGTGTTTCAGGAGAGGCGAATACGTTCCCATTGACGCTTGAAAAGCGTAAATACAATATTCAACGTGTCACGGGCATCAGCAAAAAGATTACTCAGCCTAACCCCGAGAATGTTAAACGTGCTCGATTAGACGCAAAACAAGTCCGTGCCGCACGAAAACTTTGGTCTGATGATACACATTTTAATCAGCAGTTTATTTGGCCAGCAAAGGGGCGAATGAGTGGTGTGTATGGCTCTCAGCGTTTTTATAATGGCAAGCCTGGTCGACCACATTACGGTTTAGATGTTGCAGCGCCGACAGGCACTGCTGTCATCGCACCTGCTGATGGTGTTGTTCGACTGTTTGTACCAGATATGTTTTATTCCGGTGGCACATTAATCATCGACCATGGCATGGGAGTGTCATCAACGTTCTTACATTTAAGTGCAGGCCTGGTTAAAGCCGGTGATGTGGTTAAACAAGGTCAACTGATCGCTAAAATTGGTTCAACAGGGCGCTCGACTGGCCCCCATCTTGATTGGCGTATGAATTGGTTGAACCAACGCGTCGACCCACAACTTTTAGTACCAGCAAGAAAATAATCGTTGGCAATGTGTTATTAGTGATAAAGCATTAATTAGAATTTATAAGGAATATTATGAGTGAAGAAACTATATTTAGTAAAATTATCCGTAAAGAGATCCCATCAGATATGCTTTACCAAGATGAGTTAGTCACTGCGTTTCGTGATATTACGCCACAAGCTCCGAGCCATATACTCATTATTCCTAATAAAGTCATTGCCACAGTTGATGATGTCACCACTGATGATGAATTAACTTTAGGTCGGATGTTTACAGTAGCGGCTAAAATTGCTCGTGATGAAGGTATTAGCGATGACGGTTATCGTTTGATTGTCAATTGTAAAGACCATGGTGGCCAAGAGGTATATCATATTCACATGCATCTATTAGGCGGTCGCCCGCTAGGGGCAATGGTGAAACGCTAATGACAACTCCTATTGATTTCCTGAGTAATCGTTATTCATGTGGCAAACTAACAACGCCTGGACCGAGTGAATCAGAACTCGAACAAATTATTGATGTGGGTTTACGTGCCCCTGATCATGCAGGATTAAAGCCATGGCAGTTTATCGTGATGACAGGGCAGGGACGTGAGCGTTTAGGTGATATTCTTGCCGCTGCCGTTGCTGTTAATACCGATGACAGCGCTAAAATTGAGAAAGCACGGAATATGCCTCTGCGTGCACCTGTGGTAGTAACGGTAATTGCTAAGTATAAAGAGCACGCCAAAGTACCTCGTATAGAGCAAGTTCAATCTGCAGGCTGTGCGTTATTTTCGATGCAACAAGCCGCGCAAGCACTTGGTTATGGCGGAATTTGGCGAACGGGTGACTTAGCACGTGATCGAACTGTAAAGGCAGCGCTTAACCTCGATAGCTATGATGAAATTGTCGGCTTTTTGTATTTGGGGACAGAACAACAAGCGAATAACTGCCGCAAAGCTTTAGAGAAAGAAACTATCGTGGACTTTTGGCGGTAATAGACACCTAGTCACTCTTCGTTATTCTGTTAGTCATCCTTCGTCGTCAGTGTTTTAAGCCGGGATCTTATACTGTCACATACAACAATGGCGAATTATAAACTTAGCCAGTGAAAAACGGACATAAAAAAAGAGCGATTATCTCGCTCTTTTTTAGGTTCATGCAAAAATTTAGTAATTAATGCTTAGAAGTTCGCACTACGCGGCGCACGTGGGAATGGGATCACATCACGGATGTTCTGTACACCCGTTACGTAAGAAACCAAACGCTCAAAGCCTAAGCCAAAACCTGCGTGTGGCACTGTACCGTAACGACGTAGGTCGCGATACCAATCCATGTGAGACACATCGATATTCATTTCAGCCATACGTGCATCTAATACATCTAGACGTTCTTCACGTTGTGCTCCACCAATGATTTCACCAATGCCCGGTGCTAATACATCCATCGCAGCAACCGTTTTTCCGTCTTCATTTAAGCGCATGTAGAATGCTTTAATGTCTTTCGGGTAGTTCTGTAGGATCACTGGACCACCAACATGAACTTCAGCAAGGTAACGCTCATGTTCTGATGACAGGTCAACACCCCAATCTACTGGGAATTCAAACTTCTTGCCACAGTTCTTTAAGATTTCAATTGCGTCAGTGTAATCCATGCGAGTGAATTCACTGTCAACCATTTGCTCTAAACGAGAAATACACTCTTTATCAACACGTTGTTGGAAGAATTCCATATCATCTGGACGCTCTTCTAACACGGCTTTAAATACATACTTAAGCATGTCTTCAGCAAGGTTTGCCGCATCACTGAGATCTGCAAATGCAATCTCAGGTTCAACCATCCAGAACTCAGCCAAGTGGCGAGTGGTGTTTGAGTTTTCAGCACGGAACGTAGGACCAAAGGTGTACACTTTACCCATTGCACAGGCATAAGCTTCTGCATTTAATTGGCCCGATACTGTTAGGAAAGTTTCTTTACCAAAGAAATCTTTATCGTAATCAACTAAGCCTTTGTCATCACGTGGCAAGTTTTCGTTATCTAACGTACTCACACGGAACATCTCACCAGCACCTTCACAATCACTGGCTGTGATTAACGGTGTGCTAACCCAGATGTAACCACGTTCGTGGTAAAAACGGTGAATAGCTTGTGATAGGGTGTTGCGCACACGTGCAACCGCTCCGATGATATTAGTACGTGGGCGTAGGTGAGCAACCTCACGTAAGAACTCGATACTGTGGCGTTTAGCAGCCATCGGGTAAGTGTCAGGGTCTTCAACCAGACCGATAACCTCAACCTTGGTCGCTTGGATTTCAAACGATTGACCTTTACCTTGTGAAGCGACCACTTCACCGGTCACAGCAACAGAACAACCTGCTGTTAGAGATAAAACGTCAGAATTATAATTCTCTAGAGTATTGGCGATAACGGCTTGAACAGGATTAAAACCAGAACCATCATAAACTGATAGGAATGAAATACCTGCTTTCGAATCACGACGAGTACGTACCCATCCTTTAACTGTTGTAACTTCGCCTTGTGGGACTTTGCCCGCAATAATATCGGCAACGGTGGCCAAACTCATTGAACTATACTCCAAATATGTAAATTAACTAGGCAATATTACTTACCTGTCGCGAATAAACAAGGGTCTACAGCTAAAAAAGCCCATTGTATAAATAAAAATTGAATGACAGGGTAAAAAAGCAACATTGCTAAACAGATCTCGAATAAAAATCCTATCAGATGATGGTCTTGATTAGTAACCACAGACAAGCAGACAAAACTGCACTGACTGAGTCAGTGACTGCAATGCCAAATAGCCAGTAAAAAAAATCAATAAATAGTGAGTTTACATACAGCCCTTTATCTTTGTTACAATTTGCGGCATTAACGTGTTTTGTTAACCTTCTAATGACCACTCAGACAAAGTAAATAGTTCACAATTAGTTGTAATAAATGCATATTCACGATAAGTTCTCATTATTTGAACGGCAATGTCTTGCGAACAAATATTGCAGTCGTTGCTGTATATTAAGCTGTTAGAGGTACAAGGATGCATCGGTTCATTTCTCTTTTGGCGGTATTAATATTAAGTGGATGCGCGACTTCAGCGGCAATATATAAGTCAGGGATTAAATTTGAAGGATTAAATGTTGTAAAAAACACGTTTGGTTATCATGTAAATTTAAATATAGATAAAAAAATAGACTTAAAAGCAGAGGGTTGTGGTCAATATTCTGTTCAAAGTATTATGGCTTCTCCTCTTATTCCTTTGCCGCCTGTTGTGCCTGTTGACGATGGTGAAGCAAAGTCTAATGTTAATGAGCTATTGGCTTTTGTTATTACTTCGTGGAAAGGTGAAGAGTTAAAAGCTTCAAATAACTACTTATTATTAACACTGAATGGGGTTTCAACAAAGGTAACGATAAGTAATACGTCACGTAATGAGGTTGCAAAAGAGATAATTACTTATAAATATCAAACAAATATAAAGTGTGGGTCTATCAAAGACGCAACATTAGAGGTTAAAGGGTTTCATGAACCTAACCTCATTTATAAATTAAATTATTACGAAGGTACGGAGTTCGAAGCAGGTTATTTATCGGCGTAACTTACCTCTAACAAGCTGTTAAACAAGGACAAAATACAGTTGGCTTTTTGCCCCTTCGTTGCTTATTATAGCCAACAATAAAAACATAAAACAAAAGGACAGTCATAAATTTGTGCTTCGCAAGTTTTGCCGCATCACGTTTATCTGTTTTAACTCTGTCACCGGGTTTCTTAGGAATAAGCGAGGGGGCAACGTTATAGCAGCAGTGGCCAAGGTTAGTTAGTAATCGGTAAATCCAGTAACCACATGGGCCTGCTTCATAAATAAAATGTAATGTTTGCTTAGGATATTTAGACTGAAGCTGTCTAGCCAGTTTCATAAAGGCTGACTTGGTGGAATTTATTTTACCCAATGATTGAGTTGTTGCGCCACGATTGTCTTGTAGAACAGCAATTTGGGTAAATGTTTTATGGGTATCTAACCCAATAAAAATTATGCTATTGTTATGCATGCTAGCCTCCGTTTGTAGTTATTCATCAAACTAATTATGGCTCTGGCTTTTGAAGTTAACCCACGAATTGGAGGCTAGCCTCGAGGGGAGTCATTATGTCTATATGCACAAGGAAAGTTATGAGTAAATTGACCTGCCCAAGTTGTAATCATCAAGCTATGTCTAATTGGGAAAAGCTTTTGTTAGCTCCGATTGCTAGTCATAAATGCGAGAGTTGTAAATTAGAGTTAACAGTTCCTTTTATCGGAATTGCATTGTGTATGCTGCCTACGCCAATTTTAGTATTTATGATTCCTTGGATAAACGCTGCACTAGTTATGGGGTTAATACCAGTAAGTGTATGCCTATCTCTATTTTTGGTTGTTAACTCAGTTCCTCTGATCGTAGCAAAGTAGTGGGTCGAACAAAAGGACAGTCATAAATTTGTGCTTCGCAGGTTTTGCCGCATCACGTTTATTCGTTTTAACTCTGTCGCCGGGTTTCTTAGGAATAAGCGAAGGGGCGACGTTATAGCAGCAGTGGCCAAGGTTAGTTAGTAATCGGTAAATCCAGTAACCACATGGGCCTGCTTCATAAATAAAATGTAATGTTTGCTTAGGATATTTAGACTGAAGCTGTCTAGCCAGTTTCATAAAGGCTGACTTGGTGGAATTTATTTTACCCAATGATTGAGTTGTTGCGCCACGATTGTCTTGTAGAACAGCAACTTGGGTAAATGTTTTATGGGTATCTAACCCAATAAAAACTATGCTATTGTTATGCATGCTAGCCTCGTGGGAGTCATTATGTCTATATTTAGCACCGAATAACAAAGGTATCTGATGGATTTTTTTTTCGTAGCAAAGTTTGAGATTTTTTTAATTTTACTTCTTATTACACCAGTTCTTGCACAGCTCGAATTTATAAGGCAAAAGTCTTTAAAATTCATAAACACTCCAAGCTGTTCACCTACTATGACTTCGGTGGCTTTGGGTATTATTTTTATTTTTTTTCAAACTCCAAGCTTACCAGTATTTGTAATAAACATATTTGCTTTTGGTTTGTTTTTTATACATTACATAGCAGCAATGTCAGCTATTACAGTTCAAGCAAAATCAAAAGCTAAACATAAGTAAACAACAAAACAACAAAAGGACAGTCATAAATTTTTTTATGTGAACGGCAATGTCTTGCGAACAAATATTGCAGTCGTCGCGGAACAAACGGAACAAAGGGACAGTCATAAATTAGTGCTCATAACTTGTGAAATTAAAAACCTCTACTAGGGTTATATTTTCTCGCTATGGATAGCAACTATGACTCGCGCACGAAACCAGTTAATTGACTTAAATGCTACACCTTATTATCACGTGATTAATCGTTGTGTGCGGCGTAGTTTTTTATGTGGTAATGACCCATACAATAACAAAAATTATGACCATCGGCGGCAATGGCTTATCAAACGGATTAAGTTCTTATCATCTGTCTTTTCAATCAATATTGCCGCCTATGCCATCATGAGCAATCACTATCACTTGGTGTTACAAGTCGATAAAGGTGCTGTTGATAGTTGGTCGATGAATGAAGTGATTGACCGATGGTATCAATTGTTTAATGGTCATGTATTAATTGACAATTATTTAGCTCATGGCGCTTGTTCGCAGGGTGAAATGATACAAATTAAAGCGCTAGTCCAGTGCTGGCGAGAGCGCTTATATGACATTTCATGGTTTATGAAATGCTTAAACGAGCATATATCACGCCGGGCGAATAAAGAAGATCAATGCACAGGTAAGTTTTGGGAGGGGCGTTTCAAATCACAAGCCTTGCTTGATGAAACAGCACTTTTAACCTGCATGGCCTATGTTGATTTAAACCCCATTCGCGCAGGTGCTGCACAGAACCTTGAACAAAGTGATTTCACCTCAATTCAAGAGCGTATAAAGCAGTTCAAGTCATATCAACAACATAAAAAGAAACCAAAACCAGACTACCAACCCCATGCTCAGCCACTGACGCTATTGCCCTTTGCTGCAACTAGCGATTCGACAGCTTTGCCGTTTTCCTATGCTGACTATTTTGAATTAGTTGATTGGAGTGGACGTCATATCGATCCTAAGAAGAATGGATATATAAGTGATAATGAACCGAAAATATTAGACGCGCTGGTCATTGATAGTGACGCTTGGTTAAAAAGCGTAAAAGAGTTTAGGCGTCAGTATGGTAATTTCGCTGGTGGTGAATTTAGGCTTAGAGATTGTGCAGAAATG
>NZ_JAUYVJ010000002.1:0-221314 GCF_030689115.1 Psychrobium sp. 1_MG-2023
CAATGAGTCGCGTTAGCTACGCATAGAACTCGTACATAAGTTCGCAATTAATCATGTATTTTAGTGTTGACACAGAGAGAGTCTACATAAGTGTATTAGCCGACGACTCAACAAACCCGACTTTGATTTTATTTTAGACAGCAATGTAATTTAAACGATTCGATAAATCAAGCAACTACGCGTTAATCTATAATTGGTTTTCGCTTGTGCCTGCGTGAAAAATTGCCCTTAACTCGACGAGCTAACGCCATTAATAATGGGGGGTTATCATCCAACATAAGTTAGTAATAAATGACTGTCCCATTTTATTGTGTTTTATTTCAGCTAACACCTAATTAACAAAGGAAAATAATCTCTTTGAAGCATATTTCTTTGTTAAGCGAGATAAGTCCGCTAACTGTTGAAAAACTGGCCATTATCCAATTTTAGTAAACACTTTCCTTTATCCTGTTTTTTGACTGAGTAGCCATCCGCAATGTACTTACTAGTTGAAATGTTGATTTCAAACTTTTTATCTACGTTATACCTAACTTGAAAGTTACAGTTTTCTAACGTTAGTTCTGAATAATAATTACTAGACGTAAACTTACCGTTTGTATCAGTCGTTTCATTCGAGGTCCATTTAAATTCCAACACCCTGTTACTCTCGGCGTAAGAGCCAAAAGACAGAACCAATAAAAGTAAAATTGAATATTTCACAGAAATCCTTATTTGTGATTTATTAACAAACAGCAATATAGATTAATACAACTAACAAAAAAACCATTTTAATATCAGTCCATTAACAGTATTCGGAATGGCGATGGAACGATCGAGAATTAAGTTATCAACGGGGTAATTGAGCCACGTGTTACGCCATACGCTCGCCTCCCACTTTATGACGAAATGAGGCAATATCTTAGTACTGCAACGTATATTAGGTCACGCTTCTATTGTGGATACGATGAAATATTCACACTTTGCGCCTGAACATTTGGATGATGCGATTTGGTTGAATCCGTTGACACAAACTTAACAAGTGGCTCAGCGTTTTTTCATGAGCGTGTTTTGATAATACTTAGCATTAAGCAAGTAATGCTCAATGTCATCAAACTTGTAATGATTATGCGCATCAAATTTGGCTAACCCCTCGCCGAGCAGCATTTCCAGTATAACAAAATGATACGATGAATTAGCGAGCTTAAACGCTGAATACACAATACTTTCATGACTTTTGCATTCCCACTGAGGCGTCTCATTATCCCATGCGTTACGGCTATCAAAGTGAACGTGCGCCAAATTAAAAGCGTGTATATCAGTAATGAGCTCTGGCGGTCGCTCAAAAACTCTATCTCGACCAAAAAGACTGTGTGCGGAGGGCGTTATCGCTTGAATACCTTCGTTCGGGGCTACGAAATTACGCGTACTCTCTGAAAGGCTAAGCTGTTTGTACTCTTTGAATTCATCAATGATAAATAGATGAGGCTTACTGATAGGGTCTAAATCTTCGTTATGCGATACGCTAACTGTTACCTTTGCCATTCAGCTTAATTCCTTTGAGCTTTTCTTTATTGCGACGCTTTCTCGCATCACCAATGGACAGAAATACACCTTTAGCCTCTTCTTGAGTAAAAGGGAATTTAACTTCTCTTCGTTTATGAGCCATGTGAAACCCCACTAAATAAACTGTATTAATTGGAATTATTATAACAAGCTCAATAAACCAAGCAAGCTTTTCTGAACGCATCTGATGTCGTATGTACCCATCCTGAGGCTAATGTCCCCATCCTATTAAAATCAATACCACTTTAAGCGTAATTTATCAGGTGAAAAATACAAGGTGGCTAGCACAGAAACAGCCCCCTCCTTTCGGGGTACCCCAACCCCCTTCCCCTACTGAAGAAAACAGCCCCATATCAATCAATTAAGCAGGACATCACTCAACAAGTTGACGGCGATATGTCGACATTAAACCACCTACAAATTCATTTAACGTGTCGCCAGCATGAAATAAAACAAAAAAACCAAGCGCAATAAACATACATATCAATAACTTACAGTTCAAACCTAACGCTCACATCGTTTTTTTTTGGTATAATGGTTTCTTTATTAATTATGGAGTGTCATATGACCAATTTAACAATTAACTATAACCCGACAGAAACAGTAATACCGAAGGTTGGGGATATAATACCTTTTGATAACATATCTGTTGAAGTTATCGAAATTCATGAAACGAAAGAAGGTGTAACGGTTAAAGCCACACAATGCGAGCCACCTGACTTCTCAGCTATGGATTTAATGTTTATGTAATGACTTACCTGTAAATACCCACGGGGGTTAACCTTGGGAAGGGTCTACATATTGTCTACATTGGTGACATCACAAAACACCGTGTCGATACACAGTGCCATATGTGTGATTTTAATTAGTTGATTACTGGTAATTTCCACGCGGTTCAAATCCCCCCGCCTCCACCACATTCGGGTTTGTTACCGCAGACCTTAAAAGCCCCGTCGCTCAATGAGTGACGAGGCTTTTTTCAACTTTCACTAGGCACTGCTTAGCATCTGATAAACCCACTATGTCAATCCGGTGAGAAATTGATGAATTTAGACCGTAAAGACTGTTCATCGCGGGAGTATTTATCACTAGAAAAATGCATGCCTTCACTATCTAATAAAAAGCTCCCTACGTATGTAGTTTGATCTGCAACGACCTCAAAGCTCACGGGGTTTTGTATCTTGTATTCAGTAGTGACCCCAAACTGAGCCGTGCCCCGAAATATCGACCATTTAAACGCTTCATACTTTCCTGCTTGAAGTTTCAATAAGATCAATGTTCCAGTTTCATTGTCAAAATCTGTCGTTTTTTGATTGGTCATTCGGGTTATTGGTGCATCCCATTGCAAAGGAAAACTATTAGCTGCCGCTTCTTCACCCGTTGCGGTGTTTCTGATGTGTATCACCGGAAAAGCCCGAGATTTTTTAGTCTCTATAACCGATAGAAAGACATTACCTTTACCATTATTAAGCGTTGGTACGTATTGTTTTGAGTATATCTGTTGTGTAGCACAACCAGATATATACATCAGCGACCATAAAATGATTAACTTTTTCATTTGCTATCCACCAGCGTTAAATATTTACTTAAATCTTGCCCCAAGAATGGTATAGCTAACCCTTTAATAACAGGGTGCATCCAAATTATCCGATAAAAATAAGTGATAAGGCTAGCCATCTTTTTCACAATACGGTCCTTGGGTCACAAACGGTTTTTTGTAAGTTAGCGGTTTAAACGATTTTTCGGTAACTAACCCGTTATCCGTTTGTTTTCTCAGGGTCAATGAACAGCCTTGACTGTCTCTTTGGTAAAACACATCGTATTTTTCGTTACTTTGTGGGGTAAAGCTAAAAGGAGCTGCACAATAATAAAACCTATTAATATCAGCAACCATCATCGTGACTTTCGCTCCTGAAGCAAGGTTGACGTCTTTGACGGCTTGTTGGGGTCCTGCTGCCGTTGCTTGCCCATCAATAATCATGGTTGGCTTTTTACAATTAGCTTCACTAAAGACACTAAATGCTAAATGGCCACCGAGTTCGAGTTTCGAATACAACGAAATTTGAGCATCATCAAGATTGCTTGGTGCTTGATACTTAGGCAAGTTGCTACAGCCGAACAACAAAGAGGTTACTAGTATTGGGAGTATTGATTTCAAGATAGCTTAACTTCCTTTTATAAAGCCATCTAGGTATTTATCTGCAAAAGCGATGACTTTGTGAAAAACAGCAATACTACATAAAACCCTCTAACTATCAAATAATTATTTCATACCAAATATGCTTGGGCTTGGCGATACACTCGCTATAACTTAACTTTCTTGGCACAACCACTCACTTCAACCAACTAGCTATTTATCAATACTATATTGCCTAGCCACCTTAAAATACAAATGCAGACATGCTATCGGG
Organism: Psychrobium sp. 1_MG-2023; assembly: GCF_030689115.1. NCBI lineage: Bacteria > Pseudomonadati > Pseudomonadota > Gammaproteobacteria > Alteromonadales > Shewanellaceae > Psychrobium > Psychrobium sp. 1_MG-2023. The sequence continues at coordinate 3,954 of NZ_JAUYVJ010000002.1, forward strand.
GAGGGTTTTCAGGCTAAATAATTTGGCCTTTCTGAGGATAAAGTGTGTTCAATTATTGTCATCGAGGAATGGATAATCAGAAGAAAGAAATAAAGAATATGCCCTCCCAGTTAGGTTACTGTTTACTTTTTATAAAACCAGCGATAAAAAACTCCACTTTGCCGCAACTTTTGCAGGCAAACATATCAAGTTCTTGCTTGTTCACAAAAGCTTCACCTAGATCACCTAATATACCCCAGCGAGCGCCTTGGTGAAAATTTTTAGTGCCGATAAAGGTTAAGTTCGTCTGACATCTTAGACAATGAGGAGGGCCACAACTTGCACTAGCAAGAGGCTTGTCACGCCCTTTTACACAACTACAATTCCAGCAGATATCGAACGATTCATCGTCGATAACTGTGTTACAGTGTTGACATGTCCATGACATCATCACCCTCCATCAAGAAAACCTCATGCTTTCTTTGCCGCTGCTGACCCACACAACTAGAGTGAGCCAAGGCAATCGCTATACTTTAAACATTCGAACAGCGTCTGCCAGCTCATTTGCTACATGCTTAAGGGAGGCTGCAATAGCAACATTCTCTCGTACATCTTCCATCGTACTGTTGACCGAGGTATTGACATTGACCACATTCATATTAATTTCCGCAGCAACACTCGATTGCTCTTCGGCTGCGGTGGCAATTTGATTATTCATATCTTGAATTGAGTTAATTTCTCTTTCGATCACCTTCAATTCTTCTCTAGCTTCATTTGACTTAGTGAGTGTTGTAGCTGCACTTTTCGAGTTCTCATTCATTAACGTCACTGACTGCCCTGCTTGTTTTTGTAACTCTTCAATCATGGTCTGAATTTCATTGGTGCTTTGCTGTGTTTTAGTCGCTAACGTTCGAACCTCATCTGCAACCACGGCAAAGCCGCGCCCGTGTTCTCCCGCCCTTGCCGCTTCAATGGCTGCATTTAATGCCAGAAGATTGGTTTGATCCGCGATACCTCGGATAACATCCAATATCCCACCGACATTACTCGACTCTGTTTGAACATTGGTAATTGCATCATTCACTTGGCTGATATCCTGCACTAATTGAGTCATTTCCGTATTCATTTCACTCACAACAAGTAAGCCTTGCTCCGACGTTTTGCTCGCATCAGTTGACGATGTTGACGCATGAACAGCATTTTGGGCTACTTCAGCGACAGTTGCTGTCATTTGATTCATCGCCGTGGCTACTTGCTCTAGTTGAACAATTTGCGATTGTGAAGAGCTTTCAACTTTTTGAGACGAGCAACCTAGATGCTCTGACGACTCAATAATTTGAGTCGACGCTTGATTAATGCCCGAGATTATCTTTTTGAGATTGGCAGCCATAACAAGTGTTGAGTGATAAACACCTGTGCCATTAGGGCTTGGCTGAGGGGTATTAGTCAGATCGCCATTAGCAATCGTATTAACCAGTGCTTCAATTTCTTTTGGCTCACCGCCTATAGGTTTTCTAATTAATCGTGGAACAACAACCATAATGAGTGAACCAACACCAATCGCAATCAATGAGGTGACAATAATGATACCCAAACTCGCCTGTGTATCTTGCTGCACTTTCGGACCAACAATATCTTGTTCTTTTTTTACCGACAGTTTAACTTTTTCAATATCATTGGCGATCATAGGGCCAATCGTATTCAATGAGTTCGTAATATACTCATTACGTTGATTAATTACAGAGGTGACTTTGTTAAACGCTTTAACATATTCTCGATGATTACGGACCACGTTACCAAGCAGCGCTTGGGTAGCGCTATCATGGTCAATATTACTGAGCTGTTTTAAAAACGTTGGCATTTTATTGCTAAGCTCATCATTAGCAAAGTTTGCGTGCTGAGTAAGGTTTTTTACGAGAAACTTAGTAACATATAGCCTCGCAAGTAATAAATGTTCTTGTAACTGGCCAGCAACAAAGACTGTTTCATATTCATAATGCTTATTCGCCTCTAGAATCAGGCGAGATAAAGCCTCTCTCATGGCCAAACCGCTGGGGTCGAGTTTCTCTTTGACTAACCGATCACGTTGTGCAAATAGTAGCTGCACCTCTTCAAAACCCTGCTTATATTCATCAACCTCTTTAACAACTCGTTTAACTAATGCCGCACGCTCTGGATCTTGAATTTCTTTGACTGCAACCTCTAGCAGCTTAGTGAGTAATGCTAAGCGCTCATTATATTGTTTAACCGATTCATCCGATTGCGTATTAATAAAATTGAGCACCGATAGCCGCATCGATAACACATTCGCCTGAACCCTTCCAGCTAAGTTAGTGTCACGTGCTAGACCACGATATTGCACAAAATCATCATAGGTTTTATTAAACCCGACATAAGATGTTATAGAGATCACCATGAGCAATAAGAGTATTAAGCCATACGAGGTATAAAGTTGAGTATTGAGCTTCAAGTTATAGAACATAAATAATCCTTTAGGCACATTGCGAGTTGGTAACCAGGCTGGCGTGTTATTTGTAGACAGATTAGTAAAGTATAGAAGAAGAAAGGATTTTATTTGGCCAATTTAGCATTTTTCCGAAGCGAACTATTTACAGGCTCATTTACCACCTCATAGGCTCCTTTCAAACACTTTTACTTTGCAGGTTAAGACCAACTCTATTTGGGTCATTGCCAGTTATCAAGAGCACAATCTCTTTAAATTTACAAAGAGTTGCACTTAACCTGTGCGCTTATAAGTATTTGAACTATGCTTTTATTATGACAAATAACAAGGAGAGTCGTTATGTCTGAATTCTATTTCGCGTTTAACAATCTACCATTACCTGTTTTTATCATCTTAAACTTAGCGGCCTTGGGGTCATTATTTATTATTTTGTTTATTGTCTTTGAGCCACACTTTCACCATCATACGGACTCAGAAGCAATCTCCCCTGATGACATACAGAGAAAGTAGTTGCTAAATAAGTAAGGTTTAACAGGAAGTCCCTGCAGCCTCTCGGTTAAAAGGGCTTTAAGCATGGATAAATCTTATTTTACGGTGCCAGAGGCTATTTTATCGAATAATTTGCAAGCGATTGGAATACAATGCTGCTCTGTAAAGCCGCCCTGGGTCGTGATAGTGGTACATGCTTGGCATGTTACTTTTACCTTCTCCTTTTTCTTCCTTTTCTTTTTCTTAAATACGATAGTCATTTCACTATCGTCATCTTTAACGATAGGGACTTCAATGATGCTTTCTTCGCGGATACTCGTCACTGCGTTTTCCATAAGGTGACTCCTTAATCAATACTAGAATATTCGATTAAGTATAGAAGACAGGCAGTAATCTGACCCTCGCATTGATAAAATGACAGCTTGTTTAAAGGTGCAATACTACGGCGGAAAGCAATAATACGACACTCGTTAGGGAATGCATAATCATGATATTAGGCATGTAAAAAAGGGGTTTCTGTAATGGCGCTTGTTTTTTTTGGTTAGAATAACCAAATATTATCGCTACAAAAGCTTCAACAATACCAAGGACAATGACAATGACAATGTTAACTGGAAGTGGGTATATTTAATTTTTCTCGTTCCCGCTCAATCGCCTTTGCTTCATGTGCTAGCAAGCGCGCATACTCACCACTAGCCACTGGTGTAGCAGCTGAAGCATACTCAAACTCCATATCAGGGAAAACAGCGTTGAACACCAGTGCGGCTCGTTTCATATGGAAGTCCGATGTTACCAGCACAATCTTGCTAATGGCTTGCTGTTTGATTATAGGTTTGGCGAGTGTTGCATCTTCTAGGGTGAAGCTACTTGGCGCTAGCTCAACGAATGCAGTGCTTGGTATCCCCTGTTTAATTAAATAATCTTGTATATACTGCGCATGTGAGGTGTCAGTAGTATTAAAATGCGGACCAAAGCCACCGGTGCATAGAACTTTACTACCTTCACGCTTCTTATATTCAACCCATGCTTGCTGGCACCTTGCGACCGCGATAGGTAATAAATTTCCCTTGGCGTCATTGGGTGAGCCTAATACAACAATGGCACAACTCATACGTTTTTCCTTAATGGTTTGTTGGTGTGCATATTATCTAAGCATGAACCCATTGCCAACTGTTCACTAAAACGTTTGAAAGTCACAACTATTAAATAATCTTTGTCAGTTTCATCACTTACCTCAGAACCAGCGCAAGTATGGATAAGCATAACGCTGCAATAGATAACACAATGGGGATAGTAAAGCGGACAAATGATTGCTCCTCTTCGGCAAGTGCAGCTGAGAGTAGTGGGAAATGAATCACGTGACGATCGCCACCTAAACGGATCAAAAACAAACTCACCCGCGCGCCATCTGGTTGGATATAACCATACTTTTTATCCAAGTGATAATATAGACGGCCAAAGATAATTTCAGGGTCTACCGACAGTTTTTCTGCCAATTTTTGGCAGTCTATCGCGACATAATTTTTATTCTGTCGCGCGGTATTGTCTTGTTCAAAGGCAATAAAACTTGGGTAATACATCGTATAGATAAGCTTTAGAATTGCACGGTCTGTAATATTTGCCATTGCTCATTCACCTAATTGCTTTTATAGGCCTCCTTAGCAAACGTAGCGCTAGTTTTAATGTTTATCAACTTTAATACCAATTCCACTAATAAATTGATCACTTCACTAATGGAATTGGTATTAAAGCGTTTTAAGTTTGCCCAAGGGCAGGCATAAAAAACTAGGCGCAATGCCTAGCTTTTTATGCAGATTGGCTAAAGCTCGTTTTAATTAGCGACAATGAGCTTCCATAACTCAAAGTGACCTTCATCGTCATCGTCTTCACTAAAGGTCATTAAGACATGTGCCTTGTCATCTATAGTCACAGTAAACAAATGAATGGCTTGCTCTAATGGCTCTCCAGCTGCATCCAATGGTTGAAGTACTACTTCGCCTTCATCGCCCAGTGACCACATCACTTCAAATTGATCGCCCATGTTCTCTTTAATATCTGAACATTGGCTCGCATCAATAAACCCTGTGCCTTGGTCATCATCCGACGGATTTAAGTGCAGTGTTAACGAACAATTATCATGTTGCATTAGAGAGATAGTTTCACCTGCGACAATCCGATCAGGTGACAGTGGTGATATTAAATCAAAGACCACCGTATCGGCCTCTTCATGTTGCTCAACCAATTTAATTTGCTCACTAAACAGCCCTTGTTCGACTTTTAACAACACCCAATGTGAGTCAAAATCTAATAATAACTGCCCATCGGCATTGATAACCCAAGAACCAACATCCACATCATCCATTGGTTCCGTACCCGAAGTCGGATTGACCATACCATTGGATGTAGCCCCAGTTGCCGGGCCATCATGATCATCATCACGATGATTAGATTTCACGACAACTTCACCATCGGCATCAAAAGACACTAACATTAACTCTTTTTTGCCAGTCACAACATAGCTGTTGTCAGCTAAAGCTAAAGTGTTTGCACTATCTGGTACTAAGACAGGCGCATCACCTTGTTCTGGCGGTGTAATGTCATCGTCAAAGTCACACGCTTTGGGTGCGAGTTTATTACCTAAATTTTGTGGGTCGAATTCAGTCAAAATCTGTGTCATGGCTTGTTGGTTGATGACCACTGATTTATGCTCTGTAATGCCTTGGCGTAGCATAATGCCTTGGCGCACAGCACCGTCTTGGATCGCTAAAAATGGTGTTTGACTACGTTCATCGTCATCCATATCGTCATCATTTAGCCAATGTGGCAAACCAAGAGAAATAACCTGCTCGCCATTTATCTCTTGTTGTTGCCATTGACCAACATGTACTAACTCCACTTTTTCACTCATTTGACCATCACTGCCCATGTCATATTCTTTTAAGAAGTATTTAACCACATGCATTTCTTGGTCATTTTCAGTGTACTTAAACAGTGCAGCCATCAAATGATGTTCGAAGGCCGCATGTAAGTGAAATGCTTTGGCAAGCATATTCTCATCATTGGGTGCTTGCAGCGTAATTAACTCTTCAAAGGTGGTTGCTTCAGATTGTTGTTCACCAAATCGTACCCGATTACAGTTTGCCACAGCAGTCTCAGATGCTTCATCGTTACAACCTTGCCAAATTGGTAAAATGAAGTAGTTTTCTAATTGTTCGCCTTTAATGAAATACGCTTTAGCTTCATCATTAAATGAAAAATCATTGCCCAGAGCTTTACGCCAATAGTTATTATCTCGTGTAACACTTGCCGATGACTTACCAACAATATCAAACTCACGTGCAGTAATACGCTCCTTGCCGTCACGGGGCATAGTCATCGTTAACGCTAAACCGTCATCGCTAAAGCTAACGCTAGCGAGCTGATCTTCTTGTTGTAATGTCCAACCAGACTGTCCGAGTGTGTAAAATGAGATGCCATCATTGTCTTCATCATCACTGATTTCTTCGAATAGTCCAGTGTCTGGGTTATAAAACTGAAAACTAAATTGCCCAATCGCGTCGGTCACTTGGAAGTTACCGTAACTAAGGCTGGTTTCTACCGTACAACTACCATCGCTCTCATCAAAGGCATAGTCTTTATCTTGCTCGAGGAAAAATAAGCCACCTTGTTGCGTTAACAATATTTCGATGTTAGTTTTTCTTGCTTCGCGCTCTTCTTTCGCTTGCTCGATTGCATCTTCCAATTCGTCTTCTGCAATCTCGATAGTGTCTTTCAGATCGTTGATAATATCTTTAATTTTAACTTGCTCGTTATTAGCATTAGCTTGATCGATTGCCGTTGTGATATCGGTGAGCCCAGTAAGAACCGTATTAATAATCGCCGCCTTTGCATCTTTTAACTTACCGTCATCTAACGCGTCCAATTGATTCTTTAGGTCTTCCGTCACCACCGCAATCGCCCCTGCAATCGCTTGTGCCACATGGTGAAGACGGCGATTTTTCTCACCGCGTTCGCCTTCAGCTGCGGAGGCTTCAACATAATCAGCCGTAAGATCAAGGTCATCATCACTTTCGATACCGATCAACTGCGCCACAACCTCTTCCGCTTCCTCTTGGGTTTGCTCTTGGTTTGACTGCATTTGATTATCAATCAATGTGGTGATCGGGCTAACAAAGTCAATTTGTCCCGGTGGTGAAGACATATCATAACTTTGGCTAACAGTTTCCCCGGGATTATCTTCATCGATAGTTTGACCTGCAATGACTTTAACCAATAAGCGAACTTGAGATAGGTCAATAGTCTCATCAAGGTCACTAAATGTGTAATTACCACCATCAGTTGTTAAGGCATTAGGCTCATCACTGCCACAAATTGAATCATTATTTAAATCTAAACACACCAAAGCCCCCACTAAATAACCATCAGCGGCCTTACCACTGAAGGACTGAAAAACTGGTTTAAGGGGCTCTTCAACAATAGGCTTTTCATCCGAGTCGTTGCTAGAGCCACAACCAGCCATTAAAATGGCTAGAGAAATAGCAGCAGCAAGTCGTGTACGAGAAGAAGATAAGGAGTGAGCTAAAAGGCGTTTTCTTAACATGTGTATAACCCTCATGAATAATTTAATCATACAAAAATATCAAAACCGAGGAAGACAACGCCTAAAAGTATAGTTATAGGCAATAACTGTACTTGAGTAGCCCCGCTATCGTCGACGTATATCAGTAGACCGGTGGCTTTGCGTCCCAAACTTTCGAATGGTTTGCCTTTGTCAGTGTCTAAAATCATAACCAACATTAACAATTACGCAATTTTTCTCATTGAGCAAGATCACTTTTTTTTATCTTTAAAGCCGTCATAAAACAATAAAAACTTGTAATTCAACGAGCTAGATATATAGATTTTTTTAGTAATAATTTTTATCTTTACGACCTATCGATGAGTCATAATCATGCCTATAATAAAGAGAGCCTAGTTTTAATTTTCCATGTAGAGGAGGTACTCATGAGTATTGCAGCCCGCCTTGGAGATTACTTAGCCAACCAACACATAAACTATTCAACTGTCGAACACATCCCGACACAAAGCTCAATCGGCAGTGCCATTGCTTCGTATATTCCGCCAGAATATATTGCCAAAGCAGTCATTCTCGAAGATCATCAAGGCCGCTATGTCATGGCAATTTTACCTGCCAATAGAAAAATATGCTTACGTAGCTTGGGTCAACAGCTTGATGCAACCTTGCAATTAGTGCATGAAAAAGAATTAGGCGCAATGTTTACCGATTGTGCCACAGGGGCAATTCCAGCGGCATCCCAAGCTTACAATATGAACGCCATTGTTGATGATGTGTTATTAGAATTAAACGATGTTTACCTTGAGTCTGGTGATCATCAAACATTAATTCATTTGGATAAGCCGCAGTTCCAAAAGTTAATGGGAAACATAAAGCACCTGCGCTTTAGTGCAGCAAGCTTACACTAAGACATTAGAGTAAGCTTTTAACAGCTGCGCTGAGGCTACAACACCATGTCGGTTGTTACCTCTGTTTTAACAGAATTGGCAATAAAACAGTGCTGGTGTGCCTGATGATGTAATTGCTCAAGCTGTTCAACACAAGGTTCCTTAGCAGTTGAAAACACAACCTTAGGTCGTAAAGTGACTTCACTCATACTCATCATTCCCATATGATCTTTGTCCATGACACCAATAGCATGATCAGTGTAGCTATCAACAACCCAGCCAGCCTTGGCTGCAAAGTCGAGGAAAAATAACATATGGCAACTTGAAAGAGAGGCAATAAACGCCTCCTCAGGGTCAACGCCTTCAGCCGAGGAATAAGGAAGTGGCACAATATGCGGTGAAGACGATGCTTCAATAGTGGCTCCGCCATCAAACTGCCATTGGTGAGCGCGACTATATTTACGGTCGGTATATTGCTCATCACTCGCTCGTTGCCATAAAATACTTGCGCGATACTCCGCCATATTACTGCCTCATTGCTTGTCATTATTTAGTTGGGTGCTCATTATTACTTGCGTTATACATCAATGAAAAGCGATAATAATTCATTAGGCCTTGAGAAAAATTCATATCACTACTCAATAACAGCCAATGAATAAAAATATATCACTCACAGCAATACACACATTTACTGTGGTTAGTCAGACCTTAAGCTTCACTCAAGCAGGAAAGCTGCTTCACATCACTCCTAGTGCTGTAAGTCATCAAATGAAACAATTAGAATCTCAGTTAGGTGTTCAATTATTTCATCGTAAGCCTCAAGGTGTTCAGCTAACGGCAGCAGGAAAAACACTACAACAACATGCCAACAGTGGCATGAGTCAAATTCAACACGGGATTAGCCAAAGCCAGTTTTCAAGTCAAAAGGACAAACTAGTGATTGCGGTTATCCCATCCCTAGCACAACAATGGCTGATTCCCCGTCTGGCGAGCTTCAGTGTAAAGTACCCGACGATTGAACTCGACATTGTTGCTCTTGATCGATTAGCCGATTTTAATACTGAGCAATTCGATGGACATATTCATTTTGGCTCAGGGGATTACTTCGGATTAAAAGCACTATGGTTAGCCAATGAAACAGTTTACCCAATATACCATCCAGCATTGATTGATGACCATCAAACACAAGATTTATCATCTCTGATACAACATCATCAGCTATTATTTTATAAAGCGGGGATTGAAGATGAGCCGGGTGGTATTTCATGGCATGACTGGCTCAATCATTACAGTATTGAACGACCGTCACAATTAAACAAAATGAGCTTTAGCCATGTGGCACTGGCAATAACCGCAGCTAAAAAGCAACTCGGTATTGCATTAGGCTGGCACCACTTAGTCATTGATGACGTTAATCAGGGGCAGCTTATCTCTCTTGATAAATTTGCAATGACAACACCGTTTAGCTATTACCTTGTGGCTCCTTCTTGCGCATGGGAAAACTCAAATTTTCGTCTATTCGCCAATTGGCTGACCAAACAAATGACGTAATAGATGACGAAATGGACAGCGCATGATCTATCGAAAGTTATTTTTTGCGATTAAACCCGCATCACCACAACTTGAGCAACTTACTCAGTTACAACGCCAGTGTGACGGTTTCGGTCGCCCTTTGCCACAGCAAAACCTCCATATGACTCTTTACTTTATTGGCCCTGTTGAGCAATCAAAACAAAGTCTGTTAATTAGCGCAATAAATAGTACACAGTGGCCAGCCTTTCACGTCTGCTTTAATCATCTTGAGCTATGGCCAAAACAACGCATATTATGTCTGACAAGTGGTAAGGTTGCACCAAATCTGCAAAGAGTCACTAAGCAATTATATGAGATAGGGGCTCAACTTGGACTACCTGCTCCTCACTATGATTTTAACCCACACATTACGCTGTTGCGTAAGGCACACTGTAAACCCGAACTAAAAACAAATTTATGTGAATTAGTCATGACGGCTGTTGAGCTTTTACTTTACGAATCAGTGAGTGAAGGCCATGGTGTCAGCTACCGAGTTCTTAATAAGTGGCCGCTACTCAATGATTTAACCTAATAGTAACCTGAGAGGAGTTAATCTGATTGTAGTAACGCAACTTCGACAGTTTGCATCAGAGCCTGAATAACAGGTTCATTAGCGCGAGTTTTTTGCACAATAAATTGCAGCGGTATGCTCACTTCAAACGCCGGTATAATAATAATTTGCCGTGCATTGACCGCACGCTTAGCAAGCTCTTTTTCTAGTAGGCTAAAACCTAACCCTTGCTGCACTAATGATAAACGAGTTGATTCATCATCAGTACTAAGGGAAGTATTAACTGGCTGCCCTAAGCGTTGTCGCAATATACTATCAAACGGGCAGTAGCCCCCCATTGTGACCCAACGTTGTTGCTGTAGCCAAGGCAATGCCAATTCGTTTGTTAATTCAACATCTGATGGTGCAATAACCACCAAGCTCTGATCTTTCACCTTAATTGACGCACACTCGCTTGGCAGGTCGCCATAAATAAAAGCACCATCAAGATGGCCATCGTTAAGTAAGCCAATCGCTTGACCGGTAGAATGGGCGGTAATATCTAATGTAATTCCCGGAAAGTCATCATGCAGCTTTTTAGCTAAACCATCTAATGCAAGCTGCTGCGCTGGAGCATTTATTGAGATTGAAAGTGTGCCTATAATTTCATGTTGATTGATCGCAGCCAAATTAACTAAATCAACAGCACTATCTAAGGTACGCTGCGCTTGCGTCAATAGCACTTGCCCTTTGTCTGTGAGCTCCATTCCCTTACTGCTGCGAATAAACAATTGTGTCGCTAGCTCATCCTCTAACGCTTTAATATGAGCACTGATTGCTGGTGGGGTGGTATATAACCGCTGTGCGGCTTTGGTTAAGTTTTTTGTTTGCGCCACCGCAACAAATGAGCGTAAGTGATAAAACTCCAAGACATTCCCCGACAAGTCATACAATGAATTACAGATGACACCATATCATCACAGTAATCATTAGCCATTCATTTTTAGTGAACTATACGTTCATTTTTCACGAATAGGCACCGTCAATGGCCTGAGTTAATGTAATCACTCATTCACGAAACAATTAGAGAACATGATGAAACAGACCTTAACTGCTAGCGACTTTTTTAGCGCTAAACTTGCCTTTGAAACAGACTGTGCTGATGTCTATACCGACATCATGAAAAAGCGTTGTGATTACGTTCTATTGGATGTGCGATCGACAGAGGCCTTTCAAAAAAGCCATGCGATTACGGCAAAGAACTTACCGACGTCAGAAATTAACGCTGAAACATTAGCTAACTACGCTTATGACACTAAGTTTGTGGTCTATTGTTGGGGGCCAGGTTGCAACGGAGCCACAAAAGCAGCACTGAGATTATCTGACTTAGGGTATCGTGCCAAAGAAATGATTGGCGGTATTCATTATTGGGAAGACTTAGAGCGCTATCCGGTTAATCGTCGTAATGTAGCGATTCAGCAATGATGACTCCATTGCAGAGTCACTCAGGATCAAGTTATGATTCACGAAAATTAAACTTCGACTATTGGTCAATCGAGCTTCATATCAATTTTTTTGATTAATGTTGCTGGATTGCCCGCGACAATCGTCTCTGCCGCCACATCTTTTGTCACGACACTACCAGCGCCAATTACGGCGTTATCACCAACGGTCACGCCGGCAAGAATAATCACCCCTGCTCCTATCCACACATTATGACCCACGACAATTGGCGCGCAGTAGTTTCCTTTTTCTAATCTCAATTGAGGTTCAACGGCATGTGATACGGCTAGAAACTGGACGTTAGGCCCAATTAAACAATCTCGCCCAATCATAATTGGGCAAGCATCCAGTGGCGAGTCGAGGACTGTACAATGGATATTGATAAAACTTCTTTCACCAACACTAAGTTGTGAACCATAATCACAATGGAAGCCGGCTTCGATCATCACTTGTTCACCACAAGACTTAAAGAGCCCTTTTAAACGCTTCAAGTTCCCCTTACTAGGGCTACGAGTAAATGTCCGGCAGACCTCATGAGATTGCTTACGTGTCGTCACGAAAGCTTTGTTTAAGCTATCAAAATAGTTTTTTTCGGTCATCGTCAGGAGTTTCTCAAAGATTAGTAAAGGAGTCAGGTTGTCGCTAGCAATTTTAGTCCGACAACAGATAAACTGCAATCAATTGAGTGCTAGCCCATGTCGGTTTCCAGTGCTAAAAAATGAATAAGAAAATGAAGACACAGTATGACTTTATCATTGTTGACGGGAGTTCAGCGGGCTCAGTACTTGCTACTCGTTTAAGTGAAGTCACGCATTATGAGGTGCTATTAATCGAAACAGGTTCTGACGATAAGAGTCCGGCAATTCACATTCCTGCCTGAGCTGTCATTAGCAAAAATAAGCCATCGATAACGGTGCCAAATTAAGTGATGAACAGCTCATTGCTCGCTTTCGAGCATACTCTGATTTAATCTATCATCCTGTCGACACCGGTAAGATGGGTACTGATGAACATGCAGTAGTCAGTAGACAATCCTCAATTACAAGTTCATGGTATCGAGGGATTCAGAGTCGTTGACGCTTCAATTTTTACTAGTTTGAACGGTGGCAATACGAATGCACCAACGATGATTGTAGCTAAACGAGGCAGTGATTGGATAAAAGAAAAATTTCAGTAATAGTAAAATGCTTTTGAGCTTGTTCTCATAATAAATACGATAAAACGGTTGCTGCATATAAAGGATAACTTTATTATTACCGCCATTATTATTAGCTGGGATTCTTGCTTTGCAAACATTACAACAACTTCGCGCTGGCGAGCTCAAGGGAGCGACACGACTTCAATTAGTGGAGCTGTTAACCGAATTCCCACAAGAAATATTTCAGCTGGCAGATAGTTTAGAAATTCTAGATCTAAGTAACAATAAGCTCACGCAATTGCCTGCTAATTTTGGCCAGTTGCAACAGTTGAAAATTGTTTTTATCTCAAATAATCAATTTGATCATGTCCCAACCGTGTTGGCAGATTGCCCAAGATTAGAAATGATTGGCATCAAGTCTAATCAAATCACCACCTTTGCCGAAAACGCATTACCGCCAAGTACTCGTTGGTTAATTCTAACTGATAATAATATTGAGCAATTGCCTCATTCATTTGGTCAATTAACGCAGTTGAAAAAACTTGCACTGGCAGGAAATAAAATTACAAAACTCCCTGACTCCATGGCTAACTGCCAATCTCTTGAATTAGTGCGCCTTTCTGCTAATAAGTTAACACAACTACCTGATTGGTTGTTTCAGCTTCCAAAGCTCGCTTGGTTAGCTTGTTGTGGTAATGAATTACCTAAGCAGAGTAATGAATCAGCAATCATTAATGAGATGCACACAGTCGATTCCGCTGATATTAGACTAGGTAATGTATTGGGACAAGGGGCGTCGGGTGTTATTTATCAGGGTACTTGGTTAAATCAACCTGCAACTTTGCCAAGCGAAGATAAAAATATAGCAGTAAAAATATTCAAAGGAGCGGTGACTAGTGATGGCTACCCTAGCGATGAACTTGCTAATTGTTTACAAGCGAAAGCACACCCAAACCTCATTAAAGTCGTTGCTCAAATCAATCAACCGAGTCAAATAGGTCTAGTGATGGAGCTTATCCCAAGTGAATATAAAAACTTAGGTAACCCACCCTCTTTGCAAACTTGCACACGCGACACTTTCGGCGCTGACGCGACACTTACACCACAAGCAATTCAGTTAATTGCAAGTCAGATGGCCAATAGCCTAGCACACTTGCACCAGCACAAAATCAGCCATGGTGATATTTACGCTCATAATACGATGATTAATGGTGAGTTTGATATGTTGTTTGGCGATTTCGGTGCAGCCACTAATTTAACGGTATTATCACCGACGCAGCAACGTTTAATGGAAAAGGTTGAAGTTCGTGCATTAGGATATTTAATCGATGATTTGTTAGGCGTCACACAACAAAAAGACAGTAGCGTAGCTCTAGCACTTAGAGCAATCAGCAATCAGTGCTTAGATATGGACGGTTCAGCAAGACCAAACTTTCAGCAGGTAAGCCAATTGATCAGTGACATTGATACGTTGGTAGAACAAGCGAGTTAATCACACTCGCTTGTTTCGATGGCTCATCATAATAGACAAGCCGGTAATTTTTTACTGTTTGATAAAGGCAAGCGGACCGCTACCCTCAGTGGAGTGATATTGGCCCACCAGACGTTTACCATCATCACTTAGCACCAGTACATGACGCCCTTTTGTTACCCAGCCGGGGATTGGTTGGGTGACTATAACATCATACGTTATCGTATTGCCTTCGCGAGAACCATGACCATACTCAACCATAGGCACCCCTTTAAATTCCAAGTAATGTGTCACAATGATTCGTTGCCCATCTTGTGCAATAATTAATGTACCTTTGGCAAAGTTATCATTCGCTTTAACATCATGCCATAACCCATTAACGTTTGGAGTGACATTCGCCTTCACACTATAGCCCACAACCAATAACATTAACGCTATTACTACTTTCAAGAATGCTTTCATAATTTTTTCGTTGATTTTAAAGAAAAATAATTTAGCACAGTCACTCAGTGATTAAAATAATATTCCAAAGCAAAATAGCACTTTAGAGCGACAAACCATGCGACTAATTCATGAGTTCAAAACATTCTTAGCAACGTCCAAAACTGTCATACTCAGCACTAACCCCCTCCCGAAAATGCAACGACGCACCAGTTATCGGTAATTAATGGAAGATAAGTACATGAGTATATCGCGATACAATCAACGTTTAGCTAATCTGTTGGTCATTTTGTTCACTTTTATCAGTGTCAACGCTTTCGCTCATGGCATGAGCGATCAAGAAAAACAAATGATTCTCGACGGCGGAAACTTAGAGTTTATCAGTTTGGGAGTCACTCACATGCTCTCAGGTTATGACCACCTCGCCTTTGTGTTTGGTATTGTATTATGTCTGTCAAAAGTTAGAGAAATCATTCAATATATAAGTGTCTTTACGTTAGGGCATAGTATTACTTTAGTGCTGGCAACGCTTTATAGTGTTCAAGTGAATTACTTTTTTATCGATGCAATTATTGCATTAAGCCTATGTTACATCGCATTTCATAACGTTGATGGGTTTAAGCGCTTATTCAATCGAAATTCTCCAAATATGCTGGTAATGATTTTTGCCCTAGGTTTAATACATGGTTTAGGGTTATCAACACGTTTACAACAATTACCGCTTGACCCTAATGCTTTATTACTCAATATCATGTCATTTAATTTAGGGATCGAACTAGGTCAAGTGCTAGCCCTTGTTGTCATGTTGCTTATATTAAACCAGATCCGAAATCATCAACAATTTAGCAAAGTGAACCTAGCAAGTAACGCTGCCCTTGCCGTGTTGGGAGTATGGCTTTGCCTTGGTCAAATCAATGATTATCAACAGGATCGCAAGCTATATGCTGAACAGCACCAGTGGCAAGATGAAATTAGCATCGCAATTTTACCTAATTCTGGCATCGAGTATAAACTACAGATGAGCCAAGGAGCATCAATCGCGTATAGCTGGCAAGCAGATAATGGTAAGGTATATTATGACTTACATGGCGAACCGACCGGTGATACAAGCGGTTACTTCAAAAGTTTTAAAATAGCCACCGAAAATCAATCTCATGGTTCATTAACCACTGACTTTGATGGAACTCATGGTTGGTACTGGAAAAACCCTCACCCATTTCCAATTAAAATTGCCTTAAAAGTGCGTGGAGACTATCAGCGGATTGACTGATTTTTAACGTCTAACGTATTAAGCGGCCATTATTTTTTGATCTTTAGCGCCACAGCAAAACTTAATTCGCCCAGTGCTCGAATGATGTCATCTCGCGTTGCAATTAATTCGGGCATTAATGCTGTTGCATCATCGATGCTATTTAGTCTGATAGCTTTGTCGATATCCCCCGCTAATTGGTGAATACGCTGATGGCTATTTTCAATCGTCGTAAAAACATCTAAGTATTGATAGTGTTCACGGCCATGGTGATAGTACCATTTTGCAAACTGGCAGCTGCGGTGATCACCAATGTTTAACAACGTAATAGGTATATGCGAATCAACAGCAGTTCTTAAGAGTTCAACAAAATAACGGTGCTCAACTTCAGCGGCAAAAATAGGGTAATCAATATCTTCCCAGTAGATATCTTGATAAGGCCTCCACAAATTAGGCAGACTCCATTGCTCAGTCCATTGGACAAACTCATCAGCAGGTAATGGCCTTGAAACTGCGTACCCCTGTGCATTGACACAACCAAGTTTCATCAGCATAACGCCATGCTCAAGCGTTTCGACACCTTCAGCAATCGCGTTTTTTTGGAACGCTGTCGCCAGCCCTAAAATGCCATGAACGATAGCTAAGTTCCCGGGGTCAGCCAGCATCCCCCGAATAAAAGAGGTATCCATCTTTAATGTTGTTGCCGGTAAACGCTTCAGGTAGGTGAGCGAGGAATATCCAGTACCAAAGTCATCGAGAGAAAAACCCACCCCAATGTCTTGTGATTGACTCATAACATTAGACACGTTATCAATACAATCAAGTGCGGCCGTTTCTAATATTTCTAACTCAATGGATTCATGGGGGATTTTTGGGTACTTGTCTAACAACGCCTCTAAATCGCTAATGAAGCTCGGGTGTTGCAATTGACGACTTGAAACATTAACACTCACTTTAATATCCAACCCTTGAGCTTGCCACTGCATCATTTGCTGTAGTGCGCTTTCTAAAACCCAGTGACCAATCTCTACGATTAAGTCATGATTTTCAATTAATGGTAAAAAATCATTCGGAGCAACGAGCCCTTTCTCAGGATGTTGCCAGCGAATCAATGCCTCTGCACCAAACACATCCCCCGTACGCATATTAACTTTGGGTTGATAATGTAAGACAAACTCATTGTCTTGAAATGCTTGAACCAATCGTGAAATCTTCTGATTTTGTTTAAACGCTAAACTACTTTTTTGAGGGTCAAATAAATGGTATCGATTTTTTCCTGCCTGTTTAGCAGCATACATCGCTTGGTCGGCATTACGTAATAAAGTATCGGCATCTTGGTCATCAAGAGGATAAATGGTCACCCCAATGCTCGCTGTCACTTGTACCGCAACCTCATTAAGCTGAACAGGTAAGGAAGTTAACTTTAAAATACGCTCTATCGCCAACTCAAAATCGTGAGCTTCTTTTAATCCAACGAGTAAAAAAACAAACTCATCTCCCCCAATGCGAGCCACACTATCACCATCCCGAATCACCTGTTTAAAGCGATGGCTCATCTCCATCAATAAGCTATTGCCGGCATGATGTCCATGCATATCATTAACGAGCTTAAACCCATCGAAATCTAAAAAGCATACTGCCATATGGGTTTTATTACGCAGTGTTTGTGACATTGCTTGACTGATACGATCGGTCAGAAGCACACGATTTGGCAATTTAGTGAGATCATCATAATAAGCCATTTGAGATAAACGCTGTTCTTGCGCTTTAAATAAAGTGATGTCTGTAAATACCGCAACATAGTTAGTGACTAACTCTGACTCGTTAGTAATCGCAGTAATCGAAAGGATTTCTGGGTAAATCTCTCCTGACTTACGCCGATTCCAGATCTCACCCCGCCAAAAACCTCGTGAATTGATCGAGTGCCACATCGCTTTGTAGAATTTATCGTCATGTTTACCTGATTTTAAGACGCGTGGATTAAAACCTATACTTTCAGCGCGCTCGTACCCTGTAATTCGCGTGAATGCAGGGTTTATATCAATAATCACCCCCTTATCATCGGTCAGGGCTATCGCTTCACTGGCATTCATGAATGCCGTATTTTGCAGCTTCAATTTATTTTCAACCAACTGCTGAGCTTTGATTCGCTCGACAAGTTCATTATTGACTTGTTTAACAAAAAACTGCGTCGCCATCAGTCGATAGATAAAGTAAGCCAAAAATAAACTTAAGCTGATCGCGCTGACAAATAATGCCCATCGGTAATAATCAACCTTCGATGCGGCATTTGCGTAGCTATGAGCATATTGCTCAACTAATTGGTGCTGTAGTTCAACCAAAGGTAGTTGTGTTAGCTCATTGAGAAGCGTTGTTATTTTATCTCGGTAACTTAATAAAACATCACCGTGTTGTAACAGCAGTAAAACCTTTGTTGGGTGCTCATGCTTTTTAGCGATCAACATGAGCTTCTCAGTTAAATAAATGATTTTTCTTTTAACTTTTTTCTCGGGGCTTTGAATGTAATATAAACTAAAGCGGATATAATTCTGTAAGCTATCTAAGAAGTCTACTGACTCTGATGTATCCATTAACTCCATCGATAGTTGATTAAAATAGTTAAATGAATTTTTATATACTGCGTGTTCTCGTTTAAACAAATCAACATGACTCAACTTTTGTTCAAACTTAACTTGTATCGCCTGATTGATCTTTAATAATCGTTGCTTATCTTGAGCGGTTAGAAAAGAAGGTGATTTTGCTAAGTCGGCCGATATGCCACTCAGTTTTCCCATATGTAACGCTAAAGTGTCGTAGTTTTGACTTAACCCGGTATAACTAGCTAACACCTCATTATCAACAACCGAGTCATATTGCATCATTAACTCTAGTTTTTGAGTGTAATCTAAGTGATCTTGTGATGAAACTGTTTGAGTTTGTATATAAAGCCATGTTAATAATATGGCGCACAATAAAACACCACTCATGCTCAATGCAAAACGCCTAATTCTCAATCCTTGAGGGAGTCTCATTGTTAAACTCATTCCTTATTGCCCTTCCATTCTCCTGATAGCGTATTCAAAAACGCTTTGATCGCTACTACATCCTCTGCTGAGATGTCTTTGCCTAATTGGTACTTGGCCATAATTTCAATCGCTTCATCTAATGTCGCCACAGACCCATCATGAAAATAAGGAGCCGTTTGTGCAACATTGCGTAAGCTTGGAACTTTAAATACAAATCGGTCAATATCACGCTTTGTAATATTATAGCGCCCTAAATCCGACGGGTTCGTCGATGAAGGGTCGAAATAAGGTTGCATAATACCGAGTCGCTGAAACATATTTCCACCAACATTAATCCCTTGATGACAACTAACGCAGCCAAAAGATTTAAAACGTTGATAACCTACTTTAGCAATAATTGGTAATGCCGTTTCCTCACCTCTTAAATAGCGATCAAATAGTGAGTTGGGGGTTATGAGGCTGTGCTCAAAAGTCACGATTGCATCAATGATATTATCTTTGGTTATGCCATCGTTATATACAAAGGAAAATCGATCTAAATATTCTTTATTTAGTTTAAGCCTTTGGATTATCTCAGGCCAGGATGAATTTAGCTCATTAACATTATGAATAGGACCATCAATTTGCTGCTCAAGGTTTGGACTACGCCCATCCCAAAACTGAGTAAAGTTAAATACGCTATTAAAAACTGAGGGCGAATTCACCGTCCCCGTTCGACCAAAAACACCAGCAGCGACAGCAAGACCATCATCTCCACCACTATGTAAATGGTGGCAGGAAGCACAAGCCGTGGTGTTATCGGACGACAGAATTGGATCACGGAACAGCGCCTCACCTAATTTAACTTTATTCGGAGGAAGATTGTTCTCTTGCGGAAGAGGACTCAGCTGGCGAGCATCATATTTAACAAATGATTGATTAACAATACTGGACGTTGGTGCTGAATGTTCTATTTCAGGCACGCGTAAAAGCCCTCCAATCACCAAGAGTAACAAAACGGTAGTGATAGCAATCAAGAGATACTTCAACATTAATCGCGCTCTTTTAATAGAAAATGGCACACACCCAATGTAAAAGATAGCAGAGGGTAAGCGCTATCATTTGATATAAATCAAAATAGGTTTAAATAAATCGATTTTGGTGTGAAAGATTGATTAACAAAAACTCATACTAAATGATGAACTCCAACCCACACATTCTCCTTAATTTTTGCAAATAAAAATAAAAAATAAACAATTGAAAAGCAATCATTATATTAGTTAATGCCTATCCTAAACTGTGAATGAGCCTAGCTACACCCCCGAATTTTACTACTTAATAACCACATCTTCTTTTTATATAACCCTTAGATCTACTACCTATGAATAGTATAAAAAGTAAACTAGGGCTAATAGAGTGGTTTTACCGAAACCATCTTAAGCAGTGTTGGTATCAGTTTCATGAAAAGGTAATAAACGTTCATTATGCTAAATAATGTCGTAATAAAGTATTCACACCGAACATGGCTAGGGAGCCTATTATGAACGAGAAAAGAATTGCATTGGTTACAGGCGCTATGGGTGGCATTGGAACAGCTATCTGTCATAAATTAAAAGATGACGGCTATTTAGTTCTTGCTACACATCGCCCAGGGAAAGAAACCGCAGCACAAGAGTGGCTACAAGCTGAATCTTTCACTGCTGAAGAAGTTGCTCCCCTTGCTCTTGATGTTTGTGGTACACAAGCGTGTGCTCAAGCACTTAAAGAAGTAATGGAAAAATATGGCCGCGTTGACGTTTTAGTTAATAACGCTGGCTTAACTCGTGATACAACATTCAAACGCATGACATTTGAGCAGTGGGATGAAGTGATTAACACTAACCTCAATAGCTTATTTAATGTCACACAACCTATCTTTAAAACAATGTGTGAGCAAGGCAGTGGCCGTATCATCAATATCACCTCGATCAATGGCTTAAAAGGTCAATTTGGTCAAGCTAATTACGCAGCGGCTAAAGCTGGGATGATTGGTTTCACTAAATCGCTTGCTTTAGAATCAGCCCGCTCAGGTGTGACTGTTAATGCTGTTGCACCAGGTTACACCGCAACGCCAATGGTTTCTGCATTGAAAGATGAAGTACTTGAGTCTATTAAAGGACAAATCCCACAACGCCGTTTAGCGACGCCTGAAGAAATCGCAAAATCAATCAGCTACCTAGCGAGTGATGATGCAGGTTTTATCACTGGTGAGACACTAAACATCAATGGCGGTCAATACATGCACTAAGCATGAATCGAATAATAATAAGGAAATAAAGAATGTCTAAAATTTATATTGTAGCAGCAAAGCGTACCCCAATTGGTTCGTTCGGTGGTGCTTTAAAATCTGTCACTGCTGCTCAATTAGCTGCCGAAGCGGTTAAAGGTGCTTTAGCTGATGGTAACGTTGACGTAAATGCAGTTGACGAACTAATCATGGGTAACGTGATTGCAGCAGGTCAAGGCATGGGACCAGGCCGTCAAGCAGCAATTGCTGCTGGTATTCCAGAAGAAACGTCAGCTTATACCGTTAATATGATCTGTGGTAGTGGTATGAAAGTTGTGATGGACGCTGCAGCGCACATCAAAGCAGGCGATGCTAACATCGTTGTTGCTTGTGGTGGCGAAAGCATGTCTCGTTACCCTTTCATCGTTAGCTCTGACATCCGTTACGGTAACAAAATGGGCGGAATGAACTTATCTGATAGCTTAATCGATGATGGTTTAACGGATGTATTTAATAAATACCATATGGGTATCACTGCTGAAAACGTTGCTGAAAAAATTGGTGTTAGCCGTGAAGAGCAAGATGATTTTGCACTACAAAGTCAACTTCGTGCAGTTAGCGCATTAGAATCTGGTAAATTCAAAGATGAAGTGACACCTGTAGAAGTAACTGTTCGTCGTAAAACATCTGTTGTTGATACTGACGAATACCCGAAAGCAGATGCAACTGCTGAAGGGTTAGCTAAAATGCGTCCAGCGTTTAAGAAAGACGGCACAGTAACAGCAGGTAATGCATCAGGTCTAAATGATGGTGGTTCCGCAATCATCCTAGCTTCTGAAGAAGCAGTTGCTCAACACGGTCTTAAGCCTATTGCTGAACTAGTTTCTTATGCTCAAGCGGGAATCGACCCAACAATTATGGGTTTAGGTCCTGTACCAGCTGTCGCTAAAGCATTAAAACAAGCTGATTTAAGCCTACAAGACATTAACTTACTTGAACTAAACGAAGCGTTTGCAGCTCAAGCTTTAGGTGTAATGAAAGCATTATGTACCGAACATAATGAATCATTAGATGATTTAAAAGAACGTTCTAACGTTAATGGTGGTGCAATTGCGTTAGGTCACCCATTGGGTGCATCTGGTAATCGTATCATGGTGACATTACTACACGAAATGAAAAAACGTGGTGACAAGCTAGGTCTAGCTTCACTATGTATCGGTGGTGGTATGGGAACAGCGGTGATTGTTAAAGCTGTTGACTAATTTGTCTCTACTTTAACCACGTTATTTAAGCTGATATCGAATCACTTCGATGTCAGCTTAATTTTATGTCCGCCCTTTCTGATCTACATCATTTTTAACGTGAACTCTCACTTATTAGCCTAAAATATGACAATTTCATGATTGACATGACTAAAAAATAGGCATAAATTACACATTAAATGTTGCAGCGCACAATTACATCAATCGTATGAATAAAGGATTAGTTATGACAACTCAAAATCAAGATTCAACGCCAGCAGTTTTCGACCCTCTTTTAAACATCTCTAAAGCCACTGGTGCTTTATGGGTTGATATTCTAAGCTCTAATACTCAGTTTCTTTCTGATAGCCTAAATCAAGCTTGTCAGCAAGCTGAAAAAGTTATCAACGCTCAAGACAGCCAAGAAGTTTTGCAAGCCCAACAAACCTATGTTGAGCAACAACGCATAGAGTTGGCTAATTTTTCAGAGAACTTAAATCACACTTTCCATAAGGCACAAGCCAATTACCAGCAATACTTAGAGCTTAAATCACAAGCGCTACAAAATGCGTTTGCTGACTTTCAGCCCCTAGCGACATTTGAAGGTTATGGCCCATTGAGCAGTCTTGTTACCCCTTTTAGCTCGGTACCAGAAGTTAAACAAGCTGAGAAGCAGCCAGTAACAAAAGCTAAACCAGTGGCCAAAGAAACGGCACCAGTGAAAAAAGCAACGAAAAAGGCGCCCGTAAAGGCTGCACCAAAAGTTGAACCTAAGGCAGCAGTAAAACCTGTCGCGAAGAAAGCGATACCAGCGAAACCTACTCCTGCGAAAAAAGCTGCCATCGAACCAAAAACAGTGTCGAAACCAACGCCAAACGCTAAGCCTGCACCTAAAGCAGCTGTCGCTAAACCGACACAAGTAACTAAGCCCGCGCAAGAAGCAAAGCCAGCACCAAGCCTAGCAAAGACAATTACATCATCGGCTAAGCAACCAACAGCGGCTGTCAATAACAAAGCGACCGAAGTAAAGAAAACGAAATAAGTTGTATTACTACAGGGAAGGTAATTAATGAAGATTAATTACCTCCTTTCATATTGGAGCGACCCACATGGATAATTTTCAAGCGATGAATCAAGAATTTTTCGACTTAATCAACAACGAAACGAATAAAATGCTGAGTAGTTTATCCTCGGATCAAACCCAACAAACCATTCAACAGTTTAATCAGCAATGGAATGAACTCGCTTCCGCTAATATTACAGACCCGACGTCTTGGTTAAATAATGTGGCCAACTTTCAGCAACAACAAGTCGCTCTATGGAATCAGCTATTAACAGAACAATCTCCCCCTGCAGCAAATGAAAGTGCTCCAGGTGATGACAGCGTGCCATTACAACAATTACAAAATCAAATTTTTGATTACATCAAAAAATCATATCAAATCACGTCAAATATTCTAAGTGAAGTCGCTGCCAATGCAGGGCTCGAAGAGCATGAACAGCAAAAGCTTGATTTTTATACAAAGCAATATACTGATGCAATGTCACCAGACAACTTTGCAACAACTAATCCAGAAGTCATTAACGAAGCCATTCGTACCAATGGTCAAAGCTTAGTGGACGGGTTAAAAAACCTTATCTGTGATATGGAAAAAGGTCGTATCAGTATGACCGATGAAAAAGCGTTCAGCTTAGGGGAAAACATTGCAACAACAGAGGGTGCAGTGATTTATGAGAATGAATTATTCCAGTTAATTCATTACAAACCACGAGGCGAGCAGGTTTACAGCAAACCAACACTGATTGTACCGCCTTGTATTAATAAATTTTATATTTTAGATTTACAACCGCATAATTCATTTGTCAATTACTGCGTCGGACAAGGCCAGAATACCTTCTTAATCTCTTGGCTAAACCCAAGTAAGCAACAGGGTCACTTAAAGTGGGATGATTATGTAGAGGATGGCATTATCAACGCGATTGGTGTGGTTAATGACATTGCTAATACCAAAAGTCTAAATGCGGTTTCTTGGTGCGTTGGCGGCACATTATTAGCAAGTTCATTGGCCGTTTTGGCCAAGCGCAATCAAAAGCCGGTTAACAGTGCAACTTTCTTAACCACCTTGCTTGATTTTTCAGAGCCTGGTGAAATATCAGTATTTATTGATCAGCCGCAAGTTGATGCATTATTACATCAAGCTAAACAGCAAGGTGTGCTGAGTGGTCGTCAACTTTCAACAGCGTTCAACATGCTACGTGCAAATGATTTAATTTGGAGCTATGTTGTTAATAACTACTTAAAAGGTAAGCAACCTGCCCCATTTGATATCTTGTACTGGAACGGTGATTCAACCAATCTACCTTATGAGATGTACCAATTCTACATCAGACAAATGTACCTCAATAATAATTTGAGCAGTGCTGATGAATTAACCATTGCTGGGGAATCTATCGATTTATCAAGCATTGATATTCCTTGTTACTTCCTCTCAACCATCAGCGATCATATCGCTCCGTGGAAAAGCACGTTCAAAGGAACTGAGCTATTAAGTGGTGATAATGAGTTTGTACTAGGTGCCAGTGGGCATGTCGCCGGTGTCATTAACCCAGTCTCCAAAAACCGTCGCCATTACTGGGCCGATGGTCAATTAGACACAGGGGCAGATAATTGGTTAGAGACAGCTGAGAAACATGATGGCTCGTGGTGGGCACATTGGGATAAATGGCTTAAGAAACGTGCCGGGAAAAAAGTAAAAGCCCCAGAGTACGGTAATGAGAAACATCAAGTCATTGAACCCGCTCCAGGGCGTTATGTCAAAATCAAAATTGATGATATGGATTAAGACATTCAAAAAAATACCGCGTTAAGCGGTATTTTTTTTACTATTTTTCAATCCACGCCATTGACCAATACTGCCCAACACCAGGCTCATATTGGTTTGCACTTTCAGACCACTGAACACAATAGCCATTATATGGCCATGGTTTACACTCATAGGTTTTGTTGGTTTTTGGCTGATAAATCAAGGTTCCCGCTTTATACTGATTCAAATGTTGAGGGAATGTATATTCCGCCTCTGTAATAGGCTCAGGTTCGGTTGGCAGGTCTCCTTTTGCTAAAACATCTAAGTGGAAATGTTTCTTGTCGGATGTACCATTTTCCGCAATGTAGCTCACCGATAAACTATAATGGCCAACTTGTAACTGGCTCACGGCTAATGAAAGTGGTGTTAAACCAGACTCAAGGTTAAATGTTTTACTCTGTAGCTGTTGCCCTACTTTATTAAGCGCTAAGGTTACTTGTGCAGGTTTACTGATATCAACATCAACGTCAAATGTCACTTGCCCTTCATCAATGTAATAATGCTTTTTAACACCTTCAGCACTAAATTTAGGTTTAGGTAAAGGTGCAAGCTCAAAAGCAAGCTCAACACGAGTGATCCCCGAGCTTCGCTGCGCAAAAATTTCATTCTTGCCTTGCGTTGGCTCAATATCATTGTCTTCATTGATATGCCCCGCTTGAATCCAAGTTTGTGACTGATTAATTAATTGTGCGAGCTGTTGCGGCCAGCGCAGTTTCTCACCCTCGAGTGCAGATAAGATTTCTAACTCAATAGCTAATGAAGCAACTTCACCACTTTCACTGAACACACGAGCAATAACTTTATCACCTTTGGCGAGATCGCGGCTGGCAAAAATATCTCCGACATCAACCCATTCGACACTACCCACATCACCGTTGTCAATCATCAGATCTACGGCGTTATAAAAGCTCATCGGTGTATCACCAACATCCCAAACCCCTAAAACAACATGGTAACCATTGCGATCAGCAGGAATATTACACAGGTGGGTTAGTTGTCTGGGTGGCTGTTTAAAGTGACCGGAATATTCACAAAACGGGACCGCTTCAAATTGATCACGACTGAGCACTTGGTTAGGATTCCAATCTGGTTTAGTAATAAAATAACGCCAGTCCTTAGTCGAGTGAGGGGCGGTAAATGTCCAGCTAAACTCTGTCGCGCCAGCTTTGACATGTCGCTTAGTCCAACGATTAATTGATTGTTGATTGAGTTGGGAAAATGCACGATGCCCCGCACTCGCTAACCAACCATCAGCAGGCCCAGCACTAGGAAAACCATCTCGCCCTTCGATGCTTTGAGGCTCGTAAACCACGCTACCACACGCAGAATTTTCATTAAGTCGACACAGGTAGCCTCTTGATTCAGGCTTTGAAATATAGCCGTGTGCTAGCGAAGTCGATGAAATTGGTAATAATAACGATGCAGCTATTGGTGAGAGAGCCAATAGTTTTTTATGAAGTTTAGTCATTTGATTCCTTGTAAATTGCGATTTTAACAGCAACACAAGTAGGATCAGGCAGGTGAAAAAGCTCGATAGTCTTCAAGCTCCTTTTTTCATACTTAGTAAACTCCTTTTACTAAGGCAACCCCACGATCATGAGTTAAACAATATTGTTAACTTTTAGACTGGAAGCTTTGCGTCCTGACTTTTCAGTCAGTTTGCCAAATTCTACAGCGTAATATGTACTGCGCGAGTGAGGATAGCAAGCTAGATTATATAATTCAATAACTTATGGTTATTATCTATAATGAAACTATTTTTTAGGAGGAATAACCTGTATTCAATGACAAAAAAAGACCGCTTAAAATAGCGGCCTTGATATTTTTTATGATTGATTAATTATACTGTTGGATAAACGCTTTAATTCTTGGGCCAATCTCTTGTCTAAATCGGCGACCATTAAATACACCATAATGACCAACTTCAGGTTGAGTATAGTGCTGTTTCATATTTTTCGGTATTCCCGTTAAAATATCATGAGCAGCTTCGGTTTGCCCAGCACCAGTGATGTCATCCTTCTCACCTTCAATGGTCAATAACGCGACATCAGTGACTGTCGTTGAGTCAATTAACTCACCTTGATATGTAATCTCACCCTTTGGTAATTGATGCTCGATAAATACATGACGAATCGTGTCTAAATAAAACTCTGCTGGCATATCCATCACGGCTAAGTACTCATTGTAAAACTGGCGATGATTCTCTGCACTATCACCATCACCTTTCACTAAATCACCAAAGAAAGTGAAATGCTTATTAATATGATTGTCAAGATTCATGCTTAAAAAGCCTGTTAACTGTATAAACCCAGGGTAAACCCGTTGCCCTGCACCAGGGAAGTTATCTGGCACGGTACAAATTACATTATTTTCAAACCACTCAAGCTCTTTCGAAATAGCGTACTCATTAACCTCAGTCGGACTAACACGCGTATCAATTGGACCACCAAGTAATGACATTGATTTAGGTTGAAATTCAGATTTGTGCTGCGCCATAACAGAAGCAGCAACAACCGTAGGTACCGTCGGTTGACAGACCGCTACGATATGGAAATCGCCTTTTAAATGCTCACAGAAATCAATTAAATAACTAACATAATCATCAAATGAAAAACTACCTTCACTTAACGGTACATCACGAGCATTGATCCAGTCCGTAATGTACACCTCATGATCACCAATGAAATGCTCAACAGTACCGCGCAGTAATGTCGAATAATGGCCTGACATTGGAGCGATAAGTAACACCTTCGGGTGATCATAGTCACCATTACGCTTAAAGTGTAGTAAGTTACAATAAGGCTTGCTAATCACTATATCTTCCTTAATAGCAATTTTATTACCTCCAATGTCTGCGTACTCAATACCGAACTCAGGGCGATCATACACTCCAGTACAACGCTCAATAACTTCAGCCGTCGCTGCAATGGTTTTACCTGCAAACGTATAATTAAGTGGTGACCACTGATGATTACAAAAATCTTGCATTTGTTGCATCCAGCTATTAAGTGGTGACACAGCTTCCATATAGCGTTGATGTATTTGATATAACATAGAATTACCTTTTAACTAAAGCCTTTTATAACAAATAGATAACTCATCTTCCATCAGCCGATGCTAATATGACTTTTTTGGAATTATCTATACTAGAAAGCACCATTATTATTTTGTGCGGTGCAACATAAGGGCTATGATAGCGTTAATTTTGGTTAAAGATCAACCATGATAGCGCTGTTTTATGTTATACATTAGTGTCACACAACTTGATCTATATCATTAAAGACAAAAAAATCTATTAATAAACATAAAGTTAATAAAGGTGTTAGCTAAAGTTGTCATTCAAAGGTACACTGTTAGTAATTTAGTTAAACGAGAGCTTTATCATGCCAAGGATTATTAAGAAGTATCCTAACCGTCGCTTATACGATACAGAACAAAGCAAATATATTACGTTATCGAATATTAAAGATCTGGTGATGGCTGGAATCGAGTTTCAAGTCGTCGATAAGAATACTGATGAAGACATTACCCGTACCATTTTATTACAAATTATCATGGATGAAGAATCAAACGGCCGTCCATTGTTTAGCGAAAATACCTTATCACACTTAATACGCTTTTATGGCGGCGCAGTACAAGGCGTTTTCGGTCAGTACCTAGAAGACAGCTTAAGTGCATTCACTAAACAGCAGCATTTATTTACGCCCTCTGAGCAAGACCCTCTTAAGAGCATGACTGATATGGCACAGCAAAATATGAAAATGTGGACGGATATGCAAAACAGTTTTTTCCAGTCTAACCAAAACAATAAAGACAAGTCATAACCAACAGCATAAATCCTTTCTCTCTATCTCTCACCACTAAACCCATTGGAGGTGAGAGATTAGCTTAAAGTCTAATCCTTTGCACTTACCCCCAGTCCAGATACACCAAGCTGCTATTTTTTAAAGAACTTTTAAAGTACACCACCGCTATCCAATCTACTTATTAGAAAAAAATCCAAAATTTTAAATGTTTTTTATTTTTCACTGTTGACCCTGTTTAAAAAACACCCTATGATGCACTGCAACATATTGCAGTGCACAATAAAACTTAACTTAGGAGTGATTACCATGATTAACTTAGACGACAACATGAAATTATTTAAAGAAGTAAGCACAAAGAGCCTTAAAAGTGCTGATGCGTTTGGTCAACTTAACCTACAAGCGTGGAACCAATTAGCAGAAAAGCAAATGGAAATTATTTCATTAGCTACAGAAGCAAGTGTTGAAAGCTTAAACGTTTTGACTAAAACGAAAGATGTTCAAAATTTAACTGAAGAGCAAACTAAAATCTCTAAAGAGTTTGGTGAAAAGCTTAACGTTAAAAATCAAGAGCTAGCTGAAATCACAGCTAAAGTTCGTGACGAGTTCAGCGCTTTCGCACAAGAACAAGCATCACAGTTAAACGTAAACTTAAATCAAGTAGCTAAGCAATCTGCATAAGCTGGAATAGCTGTTAACAATAACGGCGTGAATTTAAGTTCTAAAGAAACCGATATTAACGTATCGGTTTTTTATTTTTTACTGCCACTTTATCGCCCGTATGCAGCTGATTGCTGGGATAAATTACAACATACTCTCCATCCTCCAAACCACTTGCCACTTCGGCGGATAGCTCATTACGTCGTGTTATCGTCACTGGCCTTAACATAGCTTGACTATCAGCAATAACAAATACAGCCCATTGCTGGTTGTACCTAAATAACGCCGATAGCGGAACCGTTAAAGCGTCACTTACATGATCGACAATAATAGACGCTTCAACTCGATACGCATTGCCCAAATTTTGCCACTTAGTCACAGGATCAACCAAGGTTAAGATCACATTGACTCGCTGCTCTTCAACTCCTAATGCTGATATTTTTGTAAAGCCAGAGGGTTCAATTAAACGTACTCTAGCATTAATATTTTCTTCGCCTCCCCAGCGAGTAACAATGGCCTTATCCCCCACACTCACCTTAACTGCTTGTGTTGATAAAAGCTCAATCACTGCTTCAAGTAGTTTGGGGTCACCGATTTCAACTAATGGGGTGCCGGCATTCACGGTCGTTTCACTTTTATGTAAAATCTTTAGTACTTGGCCGTTAATTGGAGAATACACGCACACTTGACAGTCATTGACTGTAATATCTTTCAAGTGGTCTGGCTGTAATAAACGCACCTTCGCTGCTGCTAATTGCGCAGCCATAACTTTTTGCTGTGATTGAGCTGTTTCTACTTCTGCCCGTAGCGTTTCTAAACGCATTTTAGTGTGATCAAGTTGATGTTTTGACACTGCCTTTTTCTGATAGAGCAACTTGGTTCGTTGGTATTCACTCAAATCAAAATCAAGTAACACTTGAGCCTGTTTAACTCGAGCTTTTGCTAAGTTGAGCGCAGCTTTGGCACCTTCTACAGCCGCCTGTGCTTGTATTTCAGAGCGCTTATCTAAAAACTGTGGATTCACAGGATGCATATTTGCAATAACAGACTGATTAGCGATAACAAAATCTCCTGCTTCACTATCAATGCGATTTATACGTCCATTAAAAGGTGCCGATAACACGTAGATATCTGGGATTTGTGTTTTCCCCTCTCCCGCTACACTAATAATAAAATTCCCTCGCCCGACTCTGACAACATCGACTAACTGTGGCTTTGGCCAAAAAGCCCATGCTAAACTCATTGCCACAATTACTAATAATAACGCTTTAATGGCCCGTTTAAGGGGTGAGCTTTTCATCATTCCACTCCTTTTTGTGCACTGACTAAATCAATTTTTTCAACATCCCGCCACACAATATAAGATGAAAGCACCGCGCTGATGATAACGATCACAATAGCGGTCGCATAAGTAGATGCCTCAATGACAAAGGGGATACGGAATAATTCACTATCAAGGGATGAGATCATTCCTGCCACTAAGCTAAAACCAATAGCGCAACCCAAGGGCAATGCAAATAAACAGACCAATGCTAACTCACCAAATAAAATGTATGCGACTTCACCACGTCGAAACCCTAGTACGCGAAGAGTGATCAGTTCACGGCCTCGTTCAGATAACGCTATCCGTGCTGTGTTGTAAATAACACCAAAACTTATTACGCCAGCAAAAATAATATTTATCGAGACCATTTTTAACAAATTATCAGCAATGAGCTGCTCAAATATTTGTTTAAGAACACTAACGATATTAACCCCTATCACTTGAGGGATTTGCTTGAGTTGTTCATACAATTGACTGCTATTGTTGTGATCAATCATTAAAGCCATTGCATTCAATAATGGCGGCTGGTCGAGTAGACGATTAAGTGCGTCAATATCAATATAAGCGCCCAATCCCATATAATCATGGTTAATTGCAACCACCGTTAACGCGAATTGCTGCCGTTTGCCATCAAGGCGTTCTATGATTAATGACTGCCCAACGTCAATTGCTAATAATTCAGCAAGTTTGCCATTAAGTAACACACCATTGTTTGGGATTGGTTTCGCTTGCAGTGATTGATCAACGACTCTAGCTAATTGCGGCTGAGCCACTAACCCCGATATCACCCCTTTTTTTTGATAATGCCCATAACGAAAACGCACATTAACACGATGAATTGGCTCAACCTTTAACACACCAGTGAGTGCTTTAACGGTTTCCATTGCTTGATAGTTGACTGGTTTAATCAAGCTCAAGTTTATATCCTCCCGCTGCGTTTGTTCATATTGAACATCGAGTAAATAGTCAATGGAATCTTCCATAAAAAAGCTAAAAATAAGCACAGCAACCGCCACTGCAACGCCAAGTGTTGATAATAAGAATTTAACGGCCTGGCGCTCCGCCTGCCTCAGCACAATTCGTGATAGAAATGATAAAAAGCGATGGACTCCTAAGTACTCCAAATATGTTTTTCGGTAATCCATTGGGCTTGGTGGGCGCATAGCTTGTGCTGGAGGCAACTTCGACGCTTGTTTTATCGCCATTAGTGCCCCGCATACCCCTGCAATGATACAAATACTTAAAGCAAATACTGCAATGTTTAGTGAGAATTGAAAATGTAGTTGAGGAAAATGAAAAAAATCACCATACATTTTCGTCATCCCAACAGCTAAACGATAGCCAATAGCAAGGCCTAGTAATCCCCCTAAACTAACCACGACTAGCACTAAGGTCAAAAAATGCCACACAATTTGACTATTTCGATAGCCAATGGCCTTAAGCATACCAATTTGTTCACGTTGCATCGTAATTTCTCGTGACATCACCACATTAATGATGAACGCTGCAACACCAAGAAAGATAAACGGAGCAACCATGCCTAAAGAGCGTAATTGCTTAAGTTCATTATCAATAAAAAAGTTAGAAAGCTGCTCACTGCGCGGATAAGAAATTAACCCGCCATAGGGCGCTAAAAGGCTATCTAAGCTAGCTTGTATACTTTTTATGTTACTTTGTGGTTTGACTTTAATAACCACATCATTAAACGCGCCGCGCATATCAACAGCTGCCGCTAACACAGGCTTATTAAGCCAAAAAACACCATAGCGGAAACTATCAGGCATCATAGCTCCAGGAGCGATACTATAAATATATTCTGGAGATAACACCGTCCCTACGATAGTAAAAAGTAACTTATGCCCATTAAGCATGATAGGAATCTTTTGACCCAAACCAAGTTGATGGGCATTAAAAAAACTTTCCTCAACTAAAATACCTTGAGGGTCATCACTCGTTAGCATCCGCCCTTGCCGTAGGTGTAATTGATTCAAGTGATGACCGTCGACTTGAGGTAACGAAACGACTTTGCCTGAGATGGGCTCTGTGACATTTTCCAGAGGAACAGTTATAGGAAAGACAATCCGCACATCTACAACCTCAATACCCTCAATGTCTCGAATTAGGCTGCTCAAAGAGTGCGGTGCGCGTTTTAATACACTAAAAATATCAGCAAACTGATATTGTTGATAATAATTATCTCGCGATAACGTTAAGCTGCTGAGTACACCAAATGCCATCACAAACACCGCTACCCCAGCTGCAATCACCACACCAATGGCTAATAATTGTCCTTTCATCCGCATCATGTCGCGTACTAACTTTTTATTGAGTGCACTCAATAACATCTGATCACCAATCTACTTGATAGGTTGTTTGCGGCGTAAGGCCACTCTCAATATGACTAACCTGACCATCATTAAAGTAAATGATCCTATGCGCTAGTTTAGCAATGGACGCATTGTGTGTGATAATGATACAAGTGGTTGCATACATCTGATTAACATCAATTAAGGCATTAAGTACCTTAAGTCCTGTTTGACTATCAAGCGCTCCCGTAGGCTCATCGCAGAGTAATACCTGTGGCTGTTTTGCTAACGCACGCGCGATGGCAACTCGCTGCTGCTCTCCCCCGGATAGCTGCGCAGGAAAATGGTCAAGGCGATGCTCTAAACCGACACTGGCTAGCGCCTGCTTAGGCGGAATTGATCGTTCGCTAATCTCTACTATTAATTGAACATTTTCAAGTGCAGTCAAACTGGGGACTAAGTTATACGCTTGAAAAACAAAGCCAAGATTGTGACGCCGAAAGTTGGTTAATGCAGCCTCATCAAAACTAGCAATATCTACCCCGTTAAACATTACATGACCACTGCTGGGTACATCGAGCCCACCAATGATGTTTAAGAATGTCGACTTACCACTGCCCGATGGGCCTAATAACACCACCACTTCACCAGAAAAAATATCTACATCGACGCCACGTAAAGCTGCAATTTCAGTGTCACCACTGCGGTAGGTTTTCGTTAAGTCCTTCGTACTAAAAACAGCAGCATCCATCGGGGCCCCCTTAGAACTACCCATCTTCTCAATCCTCTGCTCCAAGTATAGTCGGCATGGCTTTTTATTGAGGCAAAGCTGACTTTTTATCAAAAGTACTAATGTAGTATCCCATTAATACCCGTTATCTAGGTTCTTTTGATAGCTTGAGCAGGTCTACTTTTTTGACCAATAAAAACTAAGGAATGAACATGGCTACAGTACTAATTATTGCAGGTGATTTTGTTGAAGATTATGAAATTATGGTTCCGTTTCAAGCCCTACAAGCGTTAGGGCATCGCGTTGATGTAGTGTGCCCCGATAAAGTTGAAGGTGATTTTATTAAAACAGCAATTCATGATTTTGAAGGGGATCAAACCTACACCGAAAAACCTGGTCACTTATTTGCTCTTAACGCCGACTTTGCCACCATTTCACTAGCTGATTACGACGGGTTATTAATTCCTGGTGGTCGCGCTCCTGAATATCTGCGCCTGAATCCACTAGTTATTGAGCAAGTGCAGTATTTTTCAAATAGTAATAAGCCGATTGCTGCGGTGTGTCATGGTGCACAATTATTAACGGCAGCAAATGTTGTTGAAGGAAAAAAAATATCCGCCTACCCCGCCTGTGCGCCTGAGGTCACAGCTGCAGGCGGTATTTACCAAGAAATCGAGATTGATTCAGCAATTACTGACGGTAACATTGTTACAGCACCAGCATGGCCAGCTCACCCGCAATGGTTGCGTCAATTCCACCAGCTGTTATCTTAGACTGGAACTGATATTAAAAACTCAAGGAAATGTTGTGTGTGATCTGTATTCAAATGCTGAACCTGAACTCTTTGAACAAGTAACTCGCTCTGTCCGTATCGACGGTGTGGTAACGAGTATTCGCTTAGAGAAAGTCTTCTGGCAATTATTAAATCAAATCGCCGCGGCAGAGGAGCTTAAATTATCAACCTTCATCTCCCGTATCTATAATGAACGGGAAGCGCGTAATGATGATAACAGTAACTTTAGCTCCTTACTTCGTGTTGCATGTGTTACCTATATGAATAATGAGCAGCGATTAAAGCTAACCAATACCGAGCTCGTTTGACGACTATTGGTTAAAAACTATTTGCTGTTGCGGCTTAGGTAAACGAATGTCTGCTTTAATTAATTGAGAGGCTATAATCGCTCTAATCTCATCCCCCTGACAGCTTTGAGAAAGTTGTTCAATATCGGCAAATTCGGCAAACATTACATTTATTTCCAATGATTGTGGAAAACTTTGGTAATTCACCTGATGACTCAGCCACAAAAAATCATCACAAGCACCTTTTAGTTCATCGCAAGCGACACGCAGTTGCTTAACTAACCGACTCTCAATTTTTTTATCACTCTTTTTCATATAACCGCTTTAGTTTTAATTGTCCTGAACACAAAATTAGCCATTAAAGACAGAATACTGATATTAATATTGGCACTGCTGTACATGATAGTTTTGCAATAACTTAGCCACTGACTTTTTTGGGGTGCAGCTAATTTGCTGCATTAATGAGAAAGTGATTTGTTCGATACCATAATCCACTTTAATTTTATCTAGCATCACCAACCATAACTTAGCCGTCATTTGCGCATCAAATAACGCTCGGTGAAACTGTCCATCCCCCGCAAGCTGACAATGCTTAACTAAATTACCCAGGCTATGACTCTTCGCTTCCGTCAACAGTCGCCTCGCGATGAGTAAAGAACAAGTGAACTCTCCAGAATAATGGTGATCAATTAACTTCAGTTCATTATCTAAGAAACGTTGGTCAAAAGATGCATTGTGTGCAAGTAGGTTATCTTCACCTAGAAACTCACAAAATTGCGACATGACTTCAGCACATGGCAGGGCATTGGCTAACATGTGATTATTTATACCTGTATAATCGGCAATAAAGGTATTTACCTGCCGCCCAGGGTTCATTAATTGCTGAAACTCTTCAACAATTACACCATTACGAATACGCACGGCACCGATTTCAATGGCACGATCACCATTATCAGGCGAGAGCCCCGTTGTTTCAAAATCTAATACAACGATGTTGTCTGCTAATGCTGATGGCTCGTTACCACTCGCTAATGGCTTTACCATAATACTCACTCAAAGTTAGTTAGGGTCTAGTATTCATACTGACACTGCTCACAAGCAGCTACTAGCGCGATATTGTTACAAATTAATGGTATGAAGAGAATATTTATTTGCAGTACTGGCAAGCTTAATTATCTCAGTGCTATATTACCTTAACAATTAACCACTTTTATCAAACATCATGAGAAAAACAATAGCACTAATCGTTGCTTGCAGTCTTGTTTTACTAGTTAGCCCTAGCGCTTTAACCGCCCATGAGCATACACCCCCTATCACCGCACAAGAAAACTTACGGGGCTCTATTACCCCTGAACGTGCATGGTGGGATGTGCATCATTATCACTTAACAGTTAAGGTTGAACCTGAGACAAAAACGATCAATGGCACCAATGTTATGACCTATCAAGTCATTGGCCAACAACGCGCTTTGCAAATTGAGCTACAACCGCCAATGCATTTATACAAAGTCACTCAGCAAGATAAAACCTTAGCCGTTCAGCAACAAGGTGACAGCTATTTAATTACCTTACTCGAGCAGCAACACGTTGGTAAAGAATATCAACTAACTATGCATTTTGGAGGGCAGCCCAAAGAGGCCATAAAGCCCCCATGGGATGGCGGTATAACTTGGCAACAAGATAACAATGAATTGCCTTTTATCGCCAGTGCCAACCAAGGTATTGGCGCGAGTATTTGGTGGCCAAATAAAGATCACCCCTATGATGAACCAGACCATGGTGTTTTGATCAGTACAGAGGTGCCAAAGCATTTGATGAGTGTCTCGAACGGTCGCTTAGTTGGGATAGATAATCACCCCAAACGCCAAACAAAAACTTACCATTGGCAAGTGACCAACCCCATCAATAATTATGGCGTCAATATTAATATCGGTGACTATGTACACTTTGGCGATACGTACCAAGGTGAGCACGGCCGACTTGACATGAATTATTATGTGTTGCGTGACAATCTTAGTAAAGCACAGCAGCAGTTCGTACAGGCAAAATTAACCATTGAAGCCTTTGAGTATTGGTTTGGCCCTTACCCGTTTTATCAAGATAGCTATAAAATAGTCGAAGTTCCTTACTTAGGGATGGAACACCAAAGCTCAGTAACCTACGGCAATGGCTATAATAATGGATACAAGGGGCGCGATTTAAGCCAAACAGGCTGGGGAATGAAGTTTGACTTTATCATTGTTCACGAGACAGGCCATGAATGGTTTGCAAATAGCTTGACCAATAAAGATGTTGCCGACTTATGGATTCATGAGAGTTTTACCAATTACTCTGAAAGTTTATTTTTAGAATACCATTATTCAAAACAAGCAGCGGCCGAATATATCCGCGGCATGCGTGCAGGAATAAGTAATAAGACGCCAATCGTTGGGGTGTATAACGCAAACCGTAAAGGCTCAGGAGATATGTACAATAAAGGCGGTAATATGTTACATACCATCCGTCAAATCATTGATGATGATAAAAAATGGCGTGATATTTTACGTGGTTTGAATCAGCACTTTTATCACCAGACAGTGACGTCACAGCAAATTGAAGCGTACATGATTGAGCACTCGGGTAAGGATTTGAGTAAAGTCTTTGATCAATACCTACGTGACTACCGTATTCCAACATTAGAATATTTTGTGCAAGATCGCTTAATCAAAGTTCGTTGGAGCAATGTAATCTCAGGCTTCAACATGCCCGTTCGTGTAACAATTGATGGTAAAGTTCAATGGATAACACCCACCGTAACATGGACAAAGATAAAAACAGAGTCAGATAAACCAAGTTTCAGTGTCGACCCTGATTTTTATATTGCTTCGCTCAATATTCTAGGTAATTAAACCTTCGTCTCCATTGGCAATAACACGGATATATATTTATTCCAGTGACTATTGCCAATGGCTTGATTACACTGATAGCCACTTTTTATAATACCTCTACCGTCGCCACGTTTGACAGAGAACATCATAATGACAAAAAACACCTCACATTCTGCTCCTTTATCCAGTGCAGGCCTTCACGCACCGATCGCGAAAAAAGTGCCACATTTACTAGAAACTCATGGTCATCAGCGCAACGATAATTACTACTGGATGCGTGATGATGAACGAAAAGATCCTGAAATTCTTGCTCACCTAAACGCCGAGAATAGTTACTGTGAAGCAGTGATGGCTCCACAGCAGGCTCGTCAAGATGCACTGTTTAAAGAATTAAAATCACGGATTGTCAAAGACGACAGCAGCGTGCCTTGTAAAGATGGCGATTATTGGTATCACAGTGAAATTAGTGGCGAGCAAGAATACTCACGCTATTACCGCGCCACAAGCTTCGACGGAGACAATAAGCACCTATTATTAGATGTTAATGCACTAGCAGAGCCCCACGAATTTTTCGATCTTGGTGACCTATCTGTCAGCCCCAATGATCGCTTTTTATCATACTCTCAAGACACCGATAGTCGCCGTATTTATACCATTAAATTTAAGGACTTAAACACTGGCCACTACCTTGACGACGAGCTAGAAAATACCGAAGGACAACTCATTTGGGCTAATGACAACCAAACCGTCTTTTACGTCAAAAAAGATTTACAAACCTTACTTGGTACTCAAGTCTTTCGCCACAAATTAGGCACAAAGCAGGTAGATGATGAACTAGTGTATGAAGAGGAAGATCATAGTTTTTATTTATCATTGAGCAATAGCCGTGATGAATCATTGTTAATGATCAACCTACACGCTACAGAAACAACGGACTGTTGGGCGCTTGATGCAAATATTCCTGATGGTGAGTTTGTCCAATTAATAGAATTTCATGAAGAGCACGAATATCTCGTTGATAAGCTCGATGACACTTTCTATATTTTAACTAACTGGCAGGCTAAAAACTTCCGACTAATGTCTGCTAATAAAGATACTCTCTTTGACCGTGAACAATGGCAACAAGTCATTGCCCACCGAGATAATGTATTACTTGAAGACATTGAGTTATTCAACCAATACTTTGTGATCACGGAACGAGAACTGGGACAAATTCGCTTTATTGTCCATCAGTATACTGGTGAGAGTTTTCCCTTAACCTTTAATGATCCATGCTACGACGCCGCGCTAGGTGATAACCCCGAGCGCGACGCACGTGCTATCCGCTTAAGTTATTCAAGTTTAACCACACCAGCTACATTGTTTGAATGCCAACTCGATAATGGCGATAAAACCACCCTCAAGCAACAACAAGTATTAGGAGACTTTAATAGCAACAATTATAGTTCTGAGCGTATTTTTATTACCGCTCGCGATGGCGAACAAGTCCCTGTATCAATTGTCTACCGTAATGACTTATTTAACAAAGACGGTTCAAATCCGTTATTACAATACGGTTACGGTGCGTATGGCATTATCATCGATCCGCGATTTAGTAGTGATAATTTAAGTTTACTAGATCGAGGTTTTGTCTATGCCATCGCCCACGTTCGAGGTGGTGAAATGCTTGGTCGCCATTGGTATGAGCAAGGTAAAAAGCAACATAAGCAAAACACCTTTAATGACTTTATTGATGTGAGCAAAGCACTTATTGCACAAGGCTATACTCAAAGTGATCGCTTATTTGCTTCTGGTGGTAGCGCCGGCGGTTTATTAATGGGGGCTGTGATTAATCAGGCACCAGAACTTTACTGCGGTATTGAAGCCCAAGTGCCTTTTGTTGACGTCGTTACGACCATGCTTGATGAATCAATCCCATTAACGACCAATGAGTACGATGAATGGGGTAATCCGAATCAACAAGATGCTTATCAAACGATGCTTGCCTATTCACCTGTCGATAACGTTGCCAAACAAGATTACCCTCATTTACTCGTGATTACTGGGTTACATGACTCACAAGTACAATACTTCGAGCCCATGAAATGGGTGGCCAAATTACGCGAGTACAAGAGCGATGATAATTTACTATTATTTAAAACGGATATGGACGCTGGTCACGGCGGTGCTTCTGGCCGATTCAAGCGTTTAAAAGAGCAAGCGTTAGTTTTTACCTTTCTACTCAGCTTAGCCGAACAAGCAACAGCTAACCCAACATAGGACCTTCACATGGAATTCTCAAAATTAGGCAGTAGTGGGCTTGATGTATCAAGAGTGTGCCTTGGCAGCATGACATGGGGACTGCAAAATAACCAAGCAGATGCCAACGCTCAAATCGACTACGCGCTCTCACAGCAGGTTAACTTTATCGACACTGCCGAGATGTACGCCGTACCTCCATCAGCAGAAACCTACGGTAAGACAGAAACCATTATCGGCAATTGGCTTTGCCATAATCAGCAACACCGTCAAGACATTATCCTAGCAACAAAAGTTGCGGGCCCCGGCTTATCGTGGGTTCGTCAAGGGGCACCAATTACTGGGAAAACGGTCATTAGCGCCGTCGAAGGTTCATTAAAGCGTTTACAAACAGATTATATAGATTTATACCAGCTCCACTGGCCTAATCGACAGTCCCCCCACTTTGCACAACATTGGCCAGGTACACTGAATTTCACCGATCTAGATAGTCAAGCACATACCGAGCAAATGCTTGATATTCTGCAAGGCTTAGCAGAGTGTGTTAAAGCGGGGAAAATTCGTCACTGTGGCTTATCAGATGATACCCCGTGGGGAATTAATGAGTATTTACGATTAAGCCAAGCTCACGATTTGCCGCGTATGGTGTCAATTCAAAATGAATTTAGTTTGCTCCATACCAAAGATTGGCCTTATTTAATCGAGCAATGTGTTCATCAAGATATTGCTTACCTGCCATGGTCACCACTGGCTACTGGTATGCTAACCGGTAAGTATTTAAATGGCGAGCGTCCATCAGGCAGTCGCTGGACGCTGATGCAACGTAATGGCTTATTCAGAGACACACCTCAAAGTGAACAGGCTGTACGAGCCTATGTGGAATTAGCTAAGGCGTATAATTTAGCACCTGCGGCGTTGGCCTTAGCTTGGTGTAATCAAGTTAACGGCGTTAGCTCAACCATTATTGGTGCAACCACACAACAACAGCTTATCGAAAATATAGCCGCCTTTGAGCAGCCTCTCTCTCAACAAATTTTAGCTGATATAACGGATATTTTACGCCAATATCCGAGTCCCTTTTAATCAAAAATCATCAACGTAGCGAGCTTCACCATTTAATGCCACACTACAAGCTTGCCACGTTGATACTTGGTTTCATTTGACTGAACTCTCAACAGCCTCACCATTAACCTCAATGTTGTACTATCCTTAGGGAATAGCACATTCAGGGGTAACCATGATGACTAGTTTCTATTCTTCGCTTAGTATTATTCTCGCATGTTTAATCAGCTTTTCTGCAACAGCAATCAATATGGAGCAAGCCAATACCTTAGAGGGGAAATCCTTTCCTGGCAGTATTAAAGCTCAAGGTCTCATTGGCTTTAGTGGGGTCAAAGGTACACTATCCTTTAACAACGGCTTACTCACTTGGACCGCACTACATGGTCGAGACTCCGGGGTTTATCAAATTAAAAAGCATCAACAAGCACATCAATTTAAAGCCAGCGTTATTATCGAAAACGATGAGCACATTCAATGGACTGGTCGTTATGACGGTCAATCTCTCTATGATGTAAAAGCCGTGTGGAGTCGAAACACGGGGGATTTTATCCATGACAGGTTACTTCCCGATGTTGTCACCTTGATCTTCACTCCAGATTAACCTTTAATCAAAAAACGACGGATTGTTGACGATAAACTTAACGTAAATACAGCATAATACTGGCGATCTACGGCTGCTTACATTATGATCTTGCCCATTTATAGCCAATGGAATATAAGTCACAATGTCTGTGCAGGATGTATCAAGAAAAGAATTTATTATGCTGTTTTTTAAAGGCGCAGGGATGGGAGCAGCAGATGTTGTACCTGGCGTTTCAGGCGGCACCGTCGCTTTTATCACAGGAATTTATGAGCGGCTATTAAATGCAATTAAAAGTGTCAACCTCGATGCTGCCAAACTATTATTTTCTCAAGGGTTTGTATCCGCTTGGCGTCATATTGACGGTACCTTTTTATTGGCTGTTTTTGCCGGTTTAATTACCAGTGCCCTGTCTTTAGCCAAGGTTATTACTTATTTACTTGAGCACCATCAAATTCTAGTATGGTCGTTCTTTTTCGGCTTGATTATTGCCTCTTTTATTCACATCGCCAAACAAGTCGAACGCTGGCATATCAATACCATGGTAGCTTGTGCGATTGGAGCAACAATTGCCTTCGTCATAACCTCCCTAGCCCCCGCAGAAGCAAATCCACAATGGTGGTTTTATTTCGTTTCCGGCGCCATTGCTATTTGCGCAATGATTTTGCCCGGTATTTCTGGGAGCTTTATCCTATTATTACTGGGGATGTACGGTCATGTACTCGCTGCGGTCAATAGCTTAGCCTTTAACTATATTGGGTTATTTGTCGCAGGCTGTATCGTTGGTTTAATGGTGTTCTCACGCTTTTTATCTTGGCTGTTGGCAAAGTACCATCAACTCACCTTTGCGTTATTATCAGGTTTTTTATTGGGATCGCTCAACTTATTATGGCCATGGAAACAAGTAGTAACCACCTATACAAACTCGAAAGGTATTGAGAAGCCGTTAACTCAACAAAATATTTTACCGGGTGAATACACGACTCTCGTTGGACAAGATGCCAATACCCTACTTTGTATTGGGCTGATGGCGTTTGGCTTAGGACTTATCTTAGCCATCGAACACATTACTAAAGAGAAGTAATACTTGGTATAAACGCACCAACATTATTTACGTTGGTGCGCCTTTCTAACCATCACCTTTCTAACTACCTGAACAGCCTGACTTTGCCATTAGTAAACCATGTTTGATGCGCTAAAAACGCCCCAAAACTTACCAAACTTAGCCCAGCAATTAATGTCACTGAAACCACTTCACCAAAGACAAAAATAGCTGTAATACCAGACACCAATGGAACAATAGCCATCATAGCACCCATTGAGGACGGTCCAATTGATTGTACAGCACGCACGTAACAAAGCACTTGAACTATGGTTGCTAAAAAGCCCTGATAAACAGCCTGAATTGCAATAGTATCTATCATCGCCATCGATAGGTTATTAGGCAGCATCGTAAGATACACTGGCATATAGAATACGCAGGTCACAACAGCAAGGCTCACTGTCACTTGCCACGGAGTAATACCCCAGCGCTTGATTAAAATAGAAAATAGAGACCAACAAACTGAGCCGCCAAGCAGATACAAATGCCCAATTGTTAAGCCTTGTTGAGCACTAAGTAAAGGAACAAATAGCGTTAATATACCTAATGTAATGATGCCAATCCCGAGCCACTTTTCAAACGCGTGACGCTCGCCATTGATTAAAAATGAAAAGACAATAATGAACAATGGCATCAAACCGGGTAACAAAACCGCAGCATGTGAAGCCGGAGCATATTCAAAGCCATGAAAGGTACATAGTGCGTAAGCCAACCCACCAATCAAGCTGCATGCAATGAGCTTTTTATCGAGCAAATTAAAGCGTAGCTTAAACCACCAGATGGGCAAAACAATTAAAGCACAAGTGGTATAACGAATAGCTATGATGTCATAAGCTTCCAGAGCACTGATCCCACCCATACGCGAGACAATGATAAAGCCAGACCAAATCAGGGCAGCAACTAAAGCAAAATAATAGCCGGAATTAATATGAAGCATCGACCGTCTTTATAAGGAGTAAAAGAGATGTAGCACCATAGCACCTAAACGAGGCTCTCGGCATTGGCCATTAGCAGGGTCAGCATATCTATTCTCATCAGCAGAGCTTAGTGAAGATTACTCATTAACTCGACCGCGTTTAAGAGAACGTTGTGCCAATAGCCAAGTCACGTAAGAAAAAAAGGCAATCCCTAATCCATCTGCTAATAAGTCTTTACTGTCAAGTGTGCGTGTAGGGATCAACCCCTGACTTAACTCTTCAGCCACTACGAAGACAGAGACTAGCACGCTCCCCAAATAACATCGAACGCGCATGACATTAACTACTTTATAATTTAACGCAATATTTAATA
The DNA here is from genome assembly GCF_030689115.1 of Psychrobium sp. 1_MG-2023. Lineage (NCBI taxonomy): Bacteria > Pseudomonadati > Pseudomonadota > Gammaproteobacteria > Alteromonadales > Shewanellaceae > Psychrobium > Psychrobium sp. 1_MG-2023. Next base: position 48,630 of record NZ_JAUYVJ010000002.1, read on the forward strand.
ATAAACATAGCACTCCAAATAGCGTAAAGTGCCCTAGCTTGTCGCCATGAGGAATAGACAATACAAGTTTAAACAGGATATTTGACTCTCCTGTATTGGCTATGTGAATAGCCCATAAAATACAGCAAAAAAACACACTTGCCACCGCGGTAAAAAACTTATTCTTCATACTCAACTAAACCTATGATTACTTAATTAAAGTTATAACCCCTATCATTACTAACATAGGCTGAATAAGCGATGAACTTTTACCACTTAGACACGAATGATGGACAAAAAAATACCAGTGACAATATACGTCACTGGTACTGTATTATTAACTACGCTAGCTGGACAACCCAACCTCAGTTCAATTAACGACGTTTGTTGCGCGCGGCGATGGTTTGCAAAAACTCTTTTAATTGCTCTTCAGCCCATGATTGCGCATCAGACTCTGAAGCAAAGCCATCTTGGCTTTTAGAAACAATGGTCTGCTTTGCAGTTTTACGACGCGTAATTTGCGCAGTCCAGCTACCATTATCTTCAATTAAATTAATATCAAATTTCTTACTATTGCTCATTAGTATTCCTAACAATTAGACTTGAATAAAGTCACATTAACGGTTTAACTCATGCGTCCAAGAATCGGGATCGCTTATGGGCGATAGTGTACACGGTTATTGCGTTAAATGCTGCGTTGTTTTTTTTACGAAGACCCAACAATGGGTAATAAAATGAACATTACCCAGAAAGGAGCCACCGAAGCTAAAACGATTCTTTAATACTATAGATAAATGATAGGGCTTTGTTCAAAGAGCTTTGGGCAAACGTGGCTTAGCTCCACTCACTAATATCAATATTATTGACGCTAACCAACTTTAGTTCCCTTCGCATGACAATACATTGACTTACCATTTAGCACAGCATAAGTCTTTCTTTTAGCGAATATTCCCATCAAATATAACCAAGCTCGGTTACACTTGATGGTATGGCTAAACGGCGAAAAAAGAAAGGTACGCTTACTTAGTTAAACGTAACACAAAGCTTACAGGGACGGTGTAGCCAATTCGTGATAAGCCTGCTAACTCCCGTAACTTATCTATTCCAGCAACCAGCTTATAATCTTGCGCTTTAATCAATAATGGTTTTAAACTCGTCACCAGTATAGTGTCAGCACTCACTTTAGTCACGCTCACAGCGACCTCAACGTCTTGCACTTGTGTCAGTAATGACAGTTTGGCTTGAACCTTGGTTTTTATGGTTTCACCGACAGGTAGTTGCGCAATAAGTCTTTTTGAAACCACCGCTTTGAGGTTAGCCGATGGGTATTGCTCAGTGTTAAATAAATGCTTTTTCATTCGAACATCACGAATATCAATACCAGTATTAACACTAGTCAAATCGATATCCACACTAAATGTACCATTTTCAAATAAAGCACCTGATATGCTTTCAAAATGGTGGGCTTCCGCGACATGATCTTTTTTGACACTTACAAAGTTGACTTGAGATTTAGCATTATCAATATGCCAAGCAGCCTGAGTAGAAAATGAAAATAAAGCACCGGCCGCAACAAGCGGAATAACCTTAAGCACCGTTGAACGAAGCATAATAATCCTTAAATAGAAATGATAATTGCTTATGATAGAGCTATTTTATGCTTTATACCAATACCATTCGATATGAGTTATGCGAGTTGATTATGATATAGATAAAGCTGAAAAGATAAAAAAGGGCAAGCAATGCTTACCCTTTTGGTCAGTATTAAGAAAGCTTAAAAGAAGCTTATTTTATATTCAACGCCCCAGAAAGCAGGATCGTTCACAATACCTGTTACATTATTAAAGTCGACACCGCCAATGATACTTTCATCATTAGTGATATTACGACCAAACAATGCAACTTCATGTGAGTTCATTTCTGTATCCCAGTTGTAACCTACACGGATACCACCTTCTAATAACTTATCATCGCTAAACTCAGCTGCTTCATAAAGGAAGAAGTTAATTTTGCTACGATATGCCCAATCGGTGTAAGCAAATAATTCACCATCAGCGAATTCTTTTGAATAGCGAAGGGTAAAATTAGCAATCCACTCTGGTGCATGCGGTAAGCTGTTACCATCAATAACCGCACGACCGTCTGCATTCACAGGATCTAACACAGTACAATGATGACTAGCACCTTTATCAGCAGTACAGTAATCAACAGCTAAACCACTGTCTTTGATTTCTGTTTTATTATAGCTAAGGCCAACTGTCGCTAATAAATCTTCGGTAATTGCAATTTCTGAATCAACTTCGAAACCGTAGCCATTAGTTTTGTCAGCATTTAATAGTTTATTGCTGTTAGACTCACCGCCCACAGCAGTTAACTGTTGATCATCCATCGTATAATAGAAAGCACTCACATTTACCCGAGCACGATCGTCCCATACACTTGACTTAATACCCGCTTCAATAGAGTTAATCGTTTCTGATTTTGCAACTGTCACAGGATCATCACCCGTTAAGTTATCATCAAATAACACTCGACCTTGAATCGATGGTGCACGGAAACCTTTAGCCAGTCGACCGTAAACGTTGACGTCATCATTTAACTGTTTGAAAACACTCAAGTCCCAGCTAACCTGTGAATCACTAGGGTTGCGTTTAAATGGGCCAATCTCGTCTGGCACTCCTAAAAACCCTAAGTTTGACTGCGTACGAGCGGCAACAAAATCTTTTTCATCATGAGAGTAACGAATACCCGCCGTAACTTTAGTCGTTTCATTAACGTCGTAGTCAGCTGAACCAAACACAGCCCATGCGTTGGTGTCTTGAGTTTGCCAAGCATAACCGTTTTGAGCACCACCACTAAACAACGAATCATAGCTAAAGCTTTCAATGGTTATTTCTTCTTTAAAGAAGAATGCACCGAATTGATAATCAAGGGCACCTAATTCATTTGATGCAACACGAATCTCTTGTGATAACTGTTGGTGATCGGGAATGGCATCAGCGCTTTCTGCTGAAAATGGAATTAAACCAGGACCGCTAACCTCTGTAAATACGGCACCGTAGCCACCGTCAACATCGGCACGAGAGTACATTTCAACACTTTCATACCCTGTGATTGCAGTGATTGTGTGATCTTGTAATACATACTCTAACGTTAAGCTCGCGCCTTGGTTATCTACACGCTGAGTCGCGTTATGGGCAGCATCATGATAAACCGTGTCACGGTCAAAGCCACTCACTAAGTCATTGGTACCAGACTTGATTGTATTCGCTCTAAACGCAATAGGCTTACCATTTAAGTCACGCCAGTGATAATTCAGTAGTGCGCTAAAGTCGTCTGACTCATACAAAAACTGTACACGACCAGCAATTTCTTGATAGCCACCTAAAACGCCGTCTTGCTCAAAGCCAGGGGCTTTATTATCAATCCAATTGTCTTTCGTTTGGCGTAACAATGAAACGCGCGTTGATAGTTCATCAGTTAAACCAAAACCAACAGCACCTTGTAAATCAACAGCATTATGAGTGCCATACGACGCAGAGAAATAACCATCTAAATCTTGTGTTGGTTTCGCCGAGTCAAACTTAACCAAACCCGCTGGCGTATTACGGCCAAACAGCGTTCCTTGAGGACCACGAAGGACTTCAACCCCTTCAAGATCAAACACAGGAAATCCTTTTAAGATAGGATTTTCCATCACGACATTATCAAACACTAATGATACGGGTTGTGATGCATTTAGGTCGAAATCAGTATTGCCTAAACCACGAACATAAAAGCGCGGAAAAGTACGACCAAATGAAGACTCAATACTTAAACTTGGGATACGCGCAGACAAGAAGCGAATATCCATACCGCTAGAGCCATACGCATCTAATGCTTCACCTTGTACAGCAGCAACTGAAACTGGCACTTCTTGTAAGTTTTGAGTACGACGCTGGGCGGTCACTTCAATCACTTCAAGCTTAACTTCTTTTTCTGGTTCTGGTGCAGCAAACGCATTGACACTCGTTGCGGTGGTGGCTAACAATGCAGCCTTAATACACCAAGCCAACGGCTTGTGTTTAGGTGAGTTCATAATAATCTCTTAATTAACTAATTATCGGATCCTTGGACAGTCTGAGTGAAAACACTCCATATCATCATTCCCTGATACTGTAAGCATAGCTTAGCGTATGACTTAAAGCGGGCGCATTTTACGAGGCAAATCTCATTTTTTATACAAAACTAACTCTTAATTGTGAATGCCCTCACAAAAAGCTAGTGATTATTTTCAAGTGACGTAGAATAAATGCAAAGAAAAAATACCTAAGCTATTGAATTATTTTCAAACAAGCCTATAAGTTAACACTTGTGACAACTTAATATTTATCACCCCCATTAAAAAAGCCAAAATACACGCTGTATTTTGGCTTTCGATATCAAACGAATCTGCGACAGTAATGGCGCAAAAAAATTCTTAGATTAATTTAACGCGAGTACGACTTTTTCTGAACGCAGTGATTTTGCTAATAAAAAAGTCATCGCAACCGAGATCACAATCGTAGCAATATTTGTTAATACAAACGCCATCACATCAAGGCTCTGACCTTTATATAGCTCTTCCATAATAATACTGTGGCCCGCTAATGGCAGGTTATTTAACCACTCAGGCTTATGCGGCATGAAAGTGATTGCCATCGGGACAAGCATTGGCAAAATTAAAATCATTGAAAGGTATGATTGTGCCTCTTTAAAACTTTTTGCTCTGTAGGCAAAAAATAACTGGGCAATACTCGCCAAATAAGCCAGTGGAATAATCATCGCGGCAATGATTATCATGGTTAACGGATCAACAACAATAGAGATACCTAACTTTTCTAACGGCAACATGGTCATGGTAAACGTCATTGCAAACATGGTTAACACCGAAGCAATCGCAGCATAAACGCTGACACAAGCTACTTTAGATAGCACAATCTTAGTGGTAGACACTGGTTGACATAGAATCAACTCTAACGAATGGCGCTCACGTTCACCGGCACTGGTATCGATTGATGCGGTCATTGATGCAGTAAATAACGCCATCATAATGAACATACCCACAATGCCCATTAACAAGCCACTTTTAGACTCTGGTGTTGCCGTATCTTGCACCGTAATTGAAATTGGCTGGGTAATTCGCGGGTCAATACCGCGCATCAGCAAACGCACAGAACCGACCTGACTGCTATAAGCAGCTATTATCCCTTCAATATGTTTAAGGGTAGTGCCCAAGTTTTTATTACTATAATCAGCTTTTAGGGTTATCTCAACAGTTTTACCCTGTGACATATTTTCACTAAAGTCTTCAGGTATAGTCAATACGACTTGACGCTTTTGCCACTTCTCCGCTTCTTTCTCTGGCACGTTTTCGATCGAAAGAATTTGTTTAGCTTTTAAAAATTCAACCAACTTTGGCGCATTTTCTGCCCCAACATATTCGATATAACTATCTTTAGTTTCTATAGCTTCTTCAATTTGAAACATAAAAACAGCGGCCATAATTAGGGGGCCTGAAACCACCGCAAATAGCGCCGCCATAATAGCACGACGATCACGAAACGCTTCGCGAAACTCTTTAACGACTAATCCTTTAAAAACGCTCATTATGCCGCTACCCCTTCATCACTACCAATAATTGCTACAAACGCATCTTCGAGTTGCTCTTTACCAGCCAAATCGCACAGCTCTTGCGGTGACCCCTGGGCAACCACTCGCCCCTTAGCCACCACAATCACCTTGTCACACAACGCAGCGACTTCTTGCATCACGTGGCTCGAAAATAGAATGCAATGTCCTTGGGCTTTTAATGCCAGTAACTGTTCACGTAACAACCGAGTACTCATCACGTCTAATCCTCGGGTCGGTTCATCAAGCACTAAGTTTTGCGGTCGATGAACTAACGCTTGTGCCAAGGTTACTTTCATTCGTTGACCTTGAGAAAAGCCTTCTGTTTTACGGTCAGCAATCTCTGTCATATCAAGATCGCTCATCACGCGATCTAACGCTTGATTAAGTGCCTTTCCAGTTAACCCGTGCATTTGTGCAAAATATTCAACTTGCTCTCGAGCCGTTAGTCGTTCACTCATACCAAACTGATCGGGGAAAATACCTAAGGACTTTCGAGCCTCTAGCGGTGACTCATCGACATTAATTTTGTCGATAAATGCAGCCCCAGTATTGGCTTTCAATAAACCATATAAAATCCGTAAACAAGTTGTTTTACCCGCACCATTAGGCCCTAAGATTCCGGTGATCTCGCCATCTTTTGCCTCAAAAGAAATCGACTCAACGGCGGTGAAGTCACCAAATTTTTTCGATAAATTATCTACTTTTAACATGTTATGTCCTACCAGTTACCGTTGTTATTCATTAAGAAGCCAGGAACAGGCTGCTCGTCTAAACAGCTATCATCAATATCATCAAATGATACTTTATCAATATATTGCGCAATCATCTTTCCAGCACACGTTTGAGTAACTAAACCATGCCCTGCTTTTTTAGCCACATAATGCTTATGAACTGACAAACCCTTTGCTGCTAAATCAGCCCACGCTGGTGGGGTTACAGGGTCTAACTCACCCGATAGTAATAGTGTTGGAATGTCGGAAACCACTTGGTCACCAAAATTAGCTGGCGCGTCAAACTTAGGCCAGTGTTGACAGACCATGTTCAATCCAGACATAGAGTGCTGACCTGAAAATGAATTTTCTTTATCTTTAGCTAATAACGCTGCATCAGCACGAGGGATATCTTCGTTACAGATAATATTAAAATGAAGCCCAGTGTAAATCTTAGATTGTGGTTCTTGACTAGCGGCAATTAGTCCACTCAGTGGCTTATAATTTTTTAATGCAAACTGCTCAATAACAAACGGGATCAACTCGCGTTGCCCTGTACTGTACATTAACGAATGCAACGTCCCGATGAATTTAGCGGTATCTACTTTTAACGTCACTGGTTTATCTGTGACAGGGTGATCAATGACCGTCTCAATCGTTTGTTGTTCAAGTTCACTGCGAACTGTGAGGTAATCTTGACGTAAATTTGGATACTTTTGACGACACTTATCTTCTTGATGACATTGCTCAATGAGCAAATCAAATGAGCGTGCTGCTTCAGCACCCATCGGGCCAACAGCAATTTGAGGGGGAACCACGCCATCAAGAATAACCGAGCGTAACGCTTGTGGCTTTTCGCGCATATAAACCATCGCTGCACGTGAGCCATAAGAGATTCCGTAAAGGTTGATTTGTTCATAACCTAATGCTTCACGTACCGCTTCAAAGTCAAGTACCGCATTATTAGTATTGTACTGAGCTAGGTCGTGATCATAGCTCTCAAGACATTTGTTGACATCTGATACATCAAAGTCTGCAAATACATCACTGTATGGATTTGCCTGTGAGTCTTCACAAAGTAGAGGATTCGATTTACCAGTCCCGCGTTGGTCGATTAACACTAGATCACGATTTTCTCGAGTTTCTCTGAAGATTTTAATCAACATGCCGGTTAATTCTGAGCTCGCTTGACCGGGACCGCCCATTAACAAAAATAATGGATCTTTTTTAGGCGTTGTAGAAATAGCGTTGACGACGATAACATGCACTCCAAGAGTTGCTCCCTGGGGCTTAGTCCAATCTTCTGGCACAGTCAATGAACCACATTTAAGCTGTGTTTTCACACCGTCAACAAAACACGAATCTAAACTAAGTGATGGTTTCTTCTGATTATCTTGAGCTTGTGAGTCATGGCTCCAACTGAGGCCCATAACGCCTAGTAACAATGAAAGGTTTAATATCGATCTGATTTTCAAGATATATCCTTATTAATTCTAATTATTTTTCCGAAGGCAAGATTGTATCGGATTGAAAATGTTATGCGAGTAAAAATTGTAACAAACTGATCCAGCCACTCGATACACTAGAATCATTTGAAAAATGATCAAAATTAACTTATCGTTAATACACAACAGTTACTAGACTAAAGTCTCTAAAAGTTTTAAAGGGAATCTGATGGCAGATATTTTACATGGAAAGGTTAAATTCTTTAATTGCTCAAAAGGTTTTGGCTTTATTGAACAAGCCAATGGACCCGATCTTTTTGTTCACTTTAGCGGGATTCAAGATGATGGTTACAAGACCTTAGAAGACGGTCAGACCGTGCGATTTACCATTTCCGATGGACCTAAAGGACCGCACGCGACAGACGTCGTTGCCGTTTAGTTACGCATTAAAAAAGCGAATAACCAATTGAAATGGCTATTCGCTTGTTATATTTCCACACCAGCTAACAGTGAATTAAATTGCCATTAAATGACCGCGAAGCTGGGCAAAATTCGCATCAATGTCTAATGATAAAATCTCTTTATCCGCCACATCTGCCAATGCTTTTGGTAACATGACATGAATATTTAAGATCTCTTCCACCGATTCTTGGAATTTCGACGGATGAGCAGTACATAAAAAGATGCCTGTTTCATCTGCTTTTAATTCATTATCTAAAGCAAACGCTGCAATTGCGCCATGGGGCTCACATAAATAGTCTTCTTCATATAAGGCTTTTAGGCCAGCCACTGTTTGCTCTTCATCAACTTTCACACCGGTGATTAATGACTTGTCCCAGAACTGTGTTTTAAGTAGCTCTTCAATACGTGGCCAATTATTAGGTGCTGATACATCCATTGCATTTGAACGAGTAGCCACTGTTGGTGTCGGTGCCCATTCGCCCGTTTCTAAATAACGCGGCACAGTATCATTAAGATTCGTTGCTGCAATAAAGCGTTTAATCGGTAAGCCCAGTGCTTTTGCTAACATACCTGCAGTTAAGTCACCAAAGTTACCACTTGGTACACTAACCACTAAGTTTTTACGTTCACTGGCCGGCACTTTCGCAACCGCTTCAAAGTAGTAGCAGATTTGAGCTAGTAGACGAGCAATGTTAATTGAGTTAGCTGAATTTAAGCTAATCGCTTCTTTTAACTCTAAATCATCAAAGGCATCTTTAACTAATTGCTGGCAGTCATCAAAGCGACCTGTTACAGCGTAAGTATGAATGTTTTTACCTAAGGTACAGAATAACTTTTCTTGGAGAACGCTAATCTTCCCTTTCGGGTAAAGTACCGCAACATTGATATTATCTAGCCCATAAAAAGCATGCGCAACAGCAGCACCGGTATCACCAGAAGTCGCCGTTAAGATCGTCGCTTTCTCATCTTTGCATAAATGATTTAAACACTGAGCAAGAAAACGAGCGCCAAAGTCTTTAAACGCTAATGTCGGGCCATGCGTTAATTCTAATGCATAGGTTTGATCTTTAACTTTTTCGACCGCCAATGGGAAATTAAATGCGCTGCGTACCATGCTTTCAACAGTATCACTGCCTAGTTCATCACCTAAAAAGGCATCTAAAATATCAACACTTCGACTAACAAAGTCTTTAGCTAATAGCTCATCAATATTACCTAACGTAGGAATATGGCTTGGAAAGAATAAGCCTTGATTGTCTCCTAATCCTAACTTAACTGCTTGCGCAAAAGTTACACGTTGTTCATTCTTTTTTAAATTATACAGTTCCACGTAACGCCTCCCTACGGGCACCTAGAGTATCTAGTTTACAGATATGGCTAAAGCCATCATCATTTTGAATATAGTTTTGTTGTAAATAATCTTGTAATTGCTGTGCTTTAGCTAAATCTGTTGTTACCGCAAACAGTGTTGGACCACTACCACTGATTCCGCTGGCCATAGCGCCTAATTCAAGCATCGCATTCTTACTTTCGACAAAGCCTGGGATTAATGGGGCACGCACTGGCTCAGCGATAATATCCACCAGCAAGCTCGCTGCCAAGTCACTATTACCTCGGTGGCTGGCGTCAATAAATGCCGCTAAGTTTTGACCAAATTTAAGTGCTGTTTTTAACTCCACTTGGTTTGGCATTAATGCACGCGCCTCAGCGGTTGAGACTTTCGCACCGGAAAAAGCCACAACCCAATACCAATCATCGAAGCTTGGGATAGTTGAACATAATACATCATCACGTTCTACCATCAGCTGTAAACCACCAAGGTAACTTGGCGCGACATTATCAAAGTGAACGCTTCCGCTGATTTGTCCTTCTAATTGCCCCATCAGTAACAATAATTGGTTTTTAGATAATGCGTTATCATAAAACTCATTAAGGCCATAAAGAGCCGCAACCACAGAGGAAGCGCTAGAACCTAGACCACTGCCAACAGGAAGTTCTTTCTCTAGCACAAGGCTAACGCCTTTAAATGGTTTACCTAACTGAGTTAGCTCTTTTTGGTAAGCAACGGCACAATCGTACAAAATATTTTGCTTCGGGTCGCTTGGCAACTTATGCGCAAACTTACCAATGGTGCTTACCTCAATACCTTGCTCTACCTCGGCCAAGCTAACGCAATCCCCCAGCAAGCTACCATCAATTGGCGCTAATGCGCCGCCAAGAACATCAAAGCCAACACTGACATTGCCCATTGATGCTGGCGCATAAACTCTAATAGTCATTTAAACCTCTCGTTGCCACGCTAAAGTACGTAGCATATCAGCAAAAACTCCTGCTGCTGTTACCGCGTTGCCCGCGCCATAGCCACGTAACACATAAGGAAGTGGTTGATAATAACGTGAATAAAATGCCAGCGCATTTTCGCCCCCTTTAACACCATATAATGGCTCATCACTCGCCACTTCCTGAATTTCTACTTTACAGACACGTGTCTCATCTTCGCCTTCAATACTACCGACATAGCGCAGTACCTTGCCCTGCTCTTTTGCTGCTGCAATTCGCTTAGCGATCATTGCATCAGCTTGCGGAAGGTTAGTCATAAACTCCGAGATAGAACCCGACGCGTCAAAGTCAGCAGGTAACACAGACTCTACTTCAATGTCTTCAAGTTCAAGTTCCATGCCTGACTCACGGGCAAGAATAAGGACTTTACGCGCAACGTCCATACCACTTAAGTCGTCACGAGGATCGGGTTCTGTAAAACAATTCTCTTTAGCGATGGCTGTTGCTTGCGATAACGTCATTCCCTCATCAAGTTTGCCAAAAATAAATGATAATGAACCAGACAAAATCCCACTAAAGCGATTTAGCTCGTCACCTGCACTTAGTAAGTTTTGCAGGTTATCAATCACTGGCAAACCAGCACCGACGGTTGTCTCATATAAAAAGCGACGACGCTTAACCAGTGCCGCCTTGCGTAATTGGTGATAGTAATCCTGTGAAGCTGTATTCGCCTTTTTATTTGGCGTCACCACGTGGAAGCCAGCTTCTAATAACGAAACATATTGATCTGCAATCGTTTGACTACTTGTACAATCAACCACTAGCGGGTTAAGCAAGTGATTTTCTTTAGCAAAACTAATCAGCTTATGCACATCATAGCCTTGCTCAGTTGCACTTAGCTGTTCTTGCCATGATGCGGTGTCTATACCTTCCGTTGTTAATAGCATTTGACGTGAGTTAGCCAAACCACATACACGAATTGCGATGTTCTTTTTCGCCAGGTACGCCTGCTGATTATGAACCTGCTGTAATAGTTCTTGGCCAACGTTGCCACAACCCACTAAAAATAAATCGATGTACTGTAGTGAGTTAAAGAAGCGTTGATGACACGCTTTGATGGCACGAGGACAGCGATGTTGGTCGACCACTGTCGAAATTGAACGTTCAGAAGAGCCTTGTGCAATAGCAACCACATTCACACGCGCTTGAGATAACGCTTGGAAAAATTTAGCTGCAACCCCTTGCACCGTTTTCATTCTGTCACCGATTAGCGAAACGATAGCCAACTGGTGACGAATTTCAAGCGGTTCGAGTAAATCACTACGCAATTCTAATTCAAACTCAGCTTCTAATGCATTTTTAGCCACTAAGTGATCTGACGACGGTACACAAAAGCTAATACTATATTCGCTTGACGATTGGGTGATAAGGCTAATTGAAACACCCGCTAAAGAAATAGCTTCAAAAATACGACTCGCCATACCGACCATGCCTTTCATGCCTGGCCCTGAGACGCTGATCATTGAGATATCATCAAGGTTAGAAATCGCTTTCACTTGATTCTCATCATCTTGACGTGTTGCTGAAACGAGTGAACCCGGCGCATCAGGGTTAAAGCTATTTTTAATTAAACACGGGATATGATATTGAGCGATTGGTACAATTGTTTTTGGATGCAAGACTTTAGCACCGAAATAAGATAGCTCCATTGCTTCTTGGTAGCTTAGTTGCTCGATTAACTGAGCATCTTTAACTAAACGCGGGTCGGCATTATAAACACCATCGACATCAGTCCATATTTCACAACAATCTGCGCGCAAACACGCCGCTAAACAAGCTGCTGAATAATCTGAACCGTTACGACCTAAAGTGACAACTTCACCTTCACTGTTGACCGCGGTAAAGCCCGGCATTAACCAGACACGAGCCGTTGATAAATCTTTAGCGTCCATAGTGGCACGAGATGCTTCGATATCAACTTGAGCTTCTAAATAATTCGAGTCAGCATGCATAAACTCTTTTGGGTCAAGGATGTCAGTTGATACGCCACGAGCGGTTAATAGCTGAGCCATTATTGCAATTGATAAACGCTCACCAACAACTAATAACTGTGCGCGAATATTATCAGGGCATTGTGCCAGTAATTTAACACCGCTTAAGCTGCGAGTTAATAATTCAGACTCTTGTTGCCACACGGTATCAACCGCTGTGCGGTCAAAAGCGTCATACTTATCGGCAAGCCCAGAAACAATCCCCTGAAAGGTAGACTCGACACGCTCGAGCGCTTGAGAGTCAGACTCACCAGCACTGTTACGGTCAACCGCCTCAACAATGTTATTGGTTGTTTTACCCGGTGCTGATAGCACCACAGCTAATTGATCTTTGCTACAACGTTCAACCAATATGTCGGCTACACGCTCAACTCTTTCTAGGTCGGCTAAACTCGAACCACCAAACTTCATCACTCGCATGTCATCTCTCCCAAGACGTATCCCATCAGTGCCTTGCTATGCAAGTTACTCACTTAAAATTTCTACAACAGTAAAAAACTAATCCAATAAAGATAAAAAAACCCGCGTCTGTTAGGGCGCGGGTTTAGCTGTGTTTAATGTGTTATAAACGCGCTCACCCAACCCGCCGGATAATAATTCCGGTGGTAATGATAATGTGGGTGGTCAGGTTACGTAACATATTAAAAACACTTTCAAAAACGATTGGCTATAGCATGGCTATAATACGCCGGAGTGTCAATCACATTTCATTAACAAATATGACGACTTTAGTCTAAACAAAATACACATACTGAAACATCAACTAAATATTCGATTTATTTAGGATAAAATCAATCAGTTTACTCATAAGATTCATCCTAATTTAGGATTTAAATCCTCGTAAGTATCATTCATAGTAAGGAATTTGACGAATGTCGATTGCATTTGAGCACTAGACATGAGACAAATTAAAACAGCTGTTTAGTTAAACCAAGGAATTTTCATGGCCATCATCGAAGCCACGTTACTCGCCGATACGATTCTCAAAGGATTTGAGCAAAGTTATCGTAAGTTCGGTCAAATAACCCAAGACTCCCAACATCGCTTTGAACAAGCTGATTGGCATGGGGTTCAACATGCTTCGAAACAACGTATTACTGCCTATGACTCGATGATATCTGATTTATCCTTGCATTTATGCTATCAATTAGAGCAGCCTGATGTGTCAACCGAATTCTGGCAAAGTTCTAAAGCTCATTATAGTAAGCTAATCAAGGGACACCCGCAGGCTGAACAAGCAGAAACATTTTTTAACTCCATATTCTCACGCCTATTTCGGCATCGTGGTATAAGTGAGCGCCACCTTTTCATTAAAACGAGCTGTCAAAATACGCTCCATTACGACCGTAATTCGCTTTGCCACATCGTGCCTGTCGAACAAATCATTTCAACGTGTTTATTGCAGTTAGTTGATAAGTTCAAGTTTAATCTTCCTTGGGAGGATTTAGACCGCGATATAACCCTGATCAGGAAACAATTACAACCTTTTGTGAAAAGCTGTGAGTTTGACAGTATCGAATTAATTAAAGCTGTTTTTTATCGTAACAAAGCGGCATATCTTATCGGCCGAATGCGTGGAAAAAGAGACCGACCTTTTGTGCTTTCGATATTAAATAACGAGAAAGGTGCGCTCTATTTTGACGCTCTTTTAACAGACTGGGATGATATTAGTATCATCTTTGGTTTTGCCCGGGCTTATTTCATGGTCAACCATCCAAAGCCATCACAATTAGTAGCTTATCTACACGAACTGATGCCACACAAGCCAATTTATGAATTATGGGCTTCATTGGGTATTCTTAAACACAGTAAGACAGAGTTTTATCGTCAATATATTGAACACTTAGAGAATAGTGACGACCAATTCGTACTCGCTGAAGGGATTAAGGGCATGGTGATGTCGGTGTTTACCCTACCTTCCGCTGATATTGTGTTTAAAATTATTAAAGATAAGTTCGAACCGCCAAAAACCGTATCAAAGAAAATTGTTAAAGAGAAATATCAACTCGTTAAGGAACATGACCGCGTCGGGCGAATGGCCGATACGCAGGAGTTTAGTAACTTTAGTTTTCCACGAGCCCGTTTTTCTCAAGAGCTACTCGATGAGTTGCTCAAGGTTGCGCCGTCAATTGTGGAATTGACCGATGAACAAGTTATTATTAAGCACCTATATACTGAGCGAAGAATGATCCCGCTCAATATGTTTTTACGAAAAGCCAACGAACAACAAATCACTAAAGCGATTGATGAATATGGTAGTGCCATAAAGCAGCTCGCCGCTGCAAATATCTTTCCCGGAGACATGCTGTTCAAAAACTTTGGCATGACACGTCACGGCCGCGTTATCTTTTATGATTACGATGAAATATGGTACATGAGTCAATGTAACTTTAGAGAGATCCCCAAGGCTACGACCTATGAGCAAGCTATCTCAGATGAGCCTTGGTACAGCGTGGGTGAATTCGATGTATTTCCTCAAGAGTTTGCTCATTTTATGCTAGGGCGTAAAGAAGTTAAAAAGAGTTTTATGAAGCGTCATCCTGAGCTACTCGACCCTGCCTATTGGCGTAAACTCCAACAAAATATTGCGACAGGTACCTACGCCAGTGTATTGCCATATCGTCGTCGCCAACGATTAAGTCGAAAATCAAAGCGAACAATGATAAACGCTAGTTAAACGGGCTCAAATTAAGGTAAACTTACGAGAATATTTACTTTAGAGAAAATCTCATGCAAATCGAAAAAAATATCGTGGTGAGCATCCACTACCGTTTAACAGACGACAACCAGCAGGAAATTGAAAACTCATTTGGTGACATCCCAATGAGTTATCTGCACGGTCATAACACAATGATCCCTGGGTTAGAATCTGAGTTAGAAGGTAAACAAGCTGGCGATAAGCTAAATGTTACCGTAACACCAGAAAATGGTTATGGCGAATACAGCGACGGTTTAAAGCAACAGGTTCCTGCTGATGCTTTTGCTGGCCTAGATCCAGAGCCAGGCATGCAGTTTACAGCAGACACTGACCAAGGCCCAATGCCTGTGACAGTGGTGGATGTAAATGAAGAGTTTGTTACTGTTGACGGGAACCACCCATTTGCTGGTCAAACATTGCACTTTGAAGTTGAAGTTGTTGAATTACGTGACGCAACACCAACAGAAATTGAACACGGCCACTTACATGGCCACGGTGATTGCGATCACGATCACTAACCTGATTCAAGCCACAAAAAATGTGGTAGAGAACGCAATAAAAAAACCTTGCTGACGCAAGGTTTTTTTATTTAAAAATATCGTTCAGCCTTTCTATTAATTACTGGAATTGCGGCGGGAAGTTAACCAGTACTTTTTGTACCGCCTCATTAATTTTTTGCTCACGTTTTAACGGTGTTGATTTTTCACTTAGACGCGATTGCTCGGCCCCGCGCCAAATCAGTTCTTTGTTAGCTGAAATGAAATCAACAATCAATGTACCCGCTTTATACTCTCTTTGAGCACTATTTAAGTTCATGTGCCAATTTAAATGCGAGTGATGATAGCCATAACCAAAGCTCCAATAATAAGGATGGGTTGTCGTTAAATCGCGTTCACGTTTCGTATCTATCACTGTTTGATAGTTCACCATCACATCAGCTTCGTTGGGTGCAACCTTTCGAAAACCTTTACTCTGTAACTCCCTGTCTATCGCTGTAACTATCCTTTTTTGGTTAATATCACTGGTATAAAAATTATCACCATTATCCTGCGATTTTGACTCTACCACCCATGCATATGTGTTAATTTTTTCAAAATTAACACTACGATCATAATCATAGTTTGGTGTTGATTTACAACCAACCAACATTAAAGCAACTATTATAAGTAACCATTTAATCTTAATCATTTTTTATTTAACCTCTATACCTATTAAACCACAGGGTAACTTAACTGACGCTGTATATCGACTATAGCCGGATAGCGTCCAATATATCCTTTGTCAATATCATCTTCAAAGGGAGCTCGATGTAATCCCCCCTTGTCACCGTATTGCCGAGCCAGCCAATGATTAACTTGCCTAATCGACGGATACAGTAATGGTGTAAAATTATGATGGTTTTTGACCAACAATTGACAGTGATGTTCAGGCTCTCCCGTTTCAGCATTCCATTGTGGTTGATGAGATGAATTTGCAACTCGTAGTAAAGACAAAAAGCCAATACCGTGACCATGAATACTGTTAAAGGTAGGTGCGACAATCGTTGCACCTTTACAAGTGAGAAACACAACCTCAGAGTCTGTGACTTTTAAGACTTTTTTAATATGACTTCGAGAGTGACCCGTTTGATGTAGAACTTTATTAACTAAAGCAATCCAGTCCCGAGCATGAAACTCTTGATGCATAAGAGACTCCTAACCTTTCTTTTACTGCATTAATCATAGTAATGCGTTATATCGATAATGTAACATATTATCTAAAAGAAATAGGGGCTTAGATCATTATATTTAATGTTATCGCTCTGGGTAACTTCACGTTTACCAATGACTCTTACTAATCATTTCATTAGCCAATTGATGATATTTGGTTAGATGTAACACAGCATCAGCATCGCCAGAGAGCGCTCCCCAAGATGATAGCAATCCATTAGGGTTAACCCCTTGCCTAATTGGGTACTCATAATTTAATTTAGCGTAAAGCGCTTGCACTCGTTTTGTTGTTAGAAATTCGATAAACTGCGTGGCATTTTTTTTATTTTTAGCAGCCTGAGTTATCGCGACACCACTAATGTTAATATGCGTTCCAAAGGCATTATCTCGCGGAAAAATAATGCCGACATTAGCATAGGCTCTACGGTCAGCAGGTTTCTTACTGGCAGACAGCATCCCATAATAATAGCTATTGGCTATCGCGAGATCACATTGACCATTACTGACCTTTCGTATTTGATCTCGATCCCCACCGTGTGGGCGCATGGCTAAGTTCTTCACAAACATTTTAATCCAATTCTCACTCCACGCTTTACCGTAGTTATAAATGAAACTTGCGACCAAAGAACGGTTATAAAAATGTCCTCCTTGGCGAGCACAAATTTTACCTTGCCATTGAGGGTCTGTTAAGTCTTGATAACTCGTAATAGCATCAATAGCCACTCGCTCCTTCGAATAGAAAATTGCTCTTGCTCGTACTGACAATCCTACCCAGTGGCCGTCAGGATCTCTTAATTGCTTAGGTACATTTTCTAGGATATTGTTCGATGGAATAGGCTGTAATAAATTGAGTGTTTTTGCGCCCTCTAATCGGGCAACATCCGAAGTCAATAGCACATCAGCAAAACTATCTTCACCGTCTTTGATTAATCGCTGCAATAGAACGTCTGCCTTTCCGCTAACAACATTCACTTTAATGCCCGTTTCTTGGGTAAACTGCTCAATAATAGGGTTAATTAATTCAGCCTGACGAAATGAATAAACATTGACTACCTGATCTTTGGCCATACTAAAACGAGGCAATAGTGCCCCCATCAACAACCCAACACATACTAATCGATACATTAAAAACCAAAAACACAAATGATAATAGTTTGCATTTAATCATTTTTACTTTATGATGTACAGCATTGATTTTCGGTCACATCAAATGCAGGAGAATGAGTGATTGTAAATAAGTGGATGTCTCTGTTGAGTCGTTATTACGTAATATTATTAATGTGGATATGTGGTTCTGCATTATCTTTTTCTGTATTTTGGACCGTTATTTATTATGAGTCTCAATATAACTATCATGTATTTGAAGCCTCTTTCGAAGATAAAGTAACAAACCTAAATCGCTCCATTTACGCTATCGAAAAGATTTTCTTAGCGACGGATAGTTTGCTCACTATTGCCCCAGATCTTAGCAAAGAGAGTTTTGCCAAGCTCATTAATACCGAAATGCTAACTAATACAGGGTTAGAAGGCGTACAGTGGGCTCCTTTAGTCAAAGAGTCTGAACTAACACAGTTTGAACAAAGTGTTCGGTCAAGTGGTATTTTTGACTATCGTATTCATTTCCCCTCTGCGCAAAGTGCTTGTGATGACCTAAGAACATCACAAAGATTTCCTGTTTTATACTCCGAACCTCAAGATAGTTTAGGGCATGAGTTAGGGTTACAACTTGGTCATAGCTGTTCAGTTTCAGTCGCCATGCAAAATGCTTTACACACTCATAGCATGGTGAGTTCAAGTTTTAAGGATAAAAATGACGATATTGGCGTTAGATTATTAAAACCTATCTTCGATAGTTCAGGCGATCATCGAGGCTATATCAGCGGTATCATCATGCTCAATCAGTTCATTGATACCTTGTTTAGTGAGTTAACGCTTTCTCATGATTATCGGCTCGTTATCTATAGTGATCAAAATAAGCAACACTTACTATATGACTCTTCTTGGTACCAAACATGTGATACCTGTACTAACCATGAGATTAGCCAAAACTTAAAGAAAACCGTACCTTTTGCCAACCAACTTTGGCATATCGAGTTTTCCAAGCACAACGTTGATTCGAGAGCTAACGCCTATGCACTAAGCGGGGCGAGTGTCGTGATTTTTTTAACCCTGTCATTAAGCTTCTATGTCTGGATGAGTCTTAACAGAGTCCGCTGGGCAAACCAGCTTGTTAGCGAGAGAACTAAGTCTTTACGTTATCAAGCAAACCATGATGAACTGACACAGCTCTATAATAAGCAGGCACTAAGTCAAATTTTGCAACAGCGATTACACGGTGTAAAAGAGCAAGAATTTACTACTTTTAGCGTGCTATTCATAGACCTAGATCACTTTAAAAAAGTTAATGACACCATGGGGCATTTAGTTGGTGATCGCTTACTACAACAAGTAGCTGATCGCTTACGAAACAGCGCTCGTGAATTAGATGATATTTTTAGATTTGGTGGTGACGAGTTTGTGTTAATCATTCATGGTCATCACTTTCCCAATGAAATAACAAAGATTGCACAACGCATCCTTAACAACTTAATTAAGGAATATATTATCGATCAGCGACAATATTGCGTTGGTGCTAGCATTGGTATTCTTGAAAATATCAAACCTCATACAAAGTATGATGATGTCTTAAGAAATGCCGACATCGCGATGTATGAAGCCAAAAGACAAGGTCGCGGGCAGATTATTTCTTATACCAATGAAATGTACAGACGATTGGTTGATAAGCAGCAATTTGAAACGAGTCTAGCCAAAAGTATAAAACATAATCAACTTGAACTTCACTTCCAACCCATTGTTTCAGCCCAAGAGCAACTATGTGGATTTGAGGCTTTATGCCGCTGGCAGCACCCAAAGCATGGTTTAATAATGCCAAATCATTTTATTGAAATTGCAGAAGAAAACGGTTTTATTCATCAATTAGGCTCATGGGCAATTAGCCGCGCGTGTGAAAAGCTAGCACACTGGATTGAAGAGTATGGGGAAGATCATTGCCCTTATATCAGCTTAAATGTCTCACCGTACCAGTTGACTAAACCACACATTGTTACACAAATAAAACAGGCTCTTCACAGACATCACATACCCGCAAACTTACTTGCAATTGAACTGACTGAATCGGCACTTATTGAAAATAAAGAAATGGCCAAACAGCACCTGCTAGAGATCCGTCAACTGGGTGTCAAAGTGTTACTTGATGACTTTGGTACCGGGTTTTCTTCGTTATCATTATTACAGGATTTTCCCATCGACGTATTAAAAATTGATCGGAGCTTTATACTTGGCATTATCAGTGATAACCATGAGTCAAAAAAATTGGTTAGAGCGATTATTAAGATGGCAACGGCACTTAATATGACAACAATTGCTGAAGGAGTCGAAGACTCGGTCACTATCGAGTGGCTCGCTAAAAACGGTTGTGAACTAACACAAGGTTATTACCACGCCAAGCCGCTTGATAGCACAAACTTAGCCCAGTTTATGAGCCAACGTCATTCAGCTAGAACAAAAAATATAAAGAAAACGCCTTGCTTTAGCACATGCCTGCAACCATTACCAACAAGCTAATTGACGTGGCTTTTAAAATACCCCGTTCTGATTAACCGATTATGTCGACATTGCTATATGGGGAATATCATCTTCTAAATATTCCTCTGATACAGGGTTAAAACCGTGTTGCTGATAAAAGGATTGCAAATGTGTCTGTGCAGAAATCTTCACTTGTAGCTTTGGCCAATGCTTGGCAGTTAAAAGTAAAGACTCCTTAATTAACTCATGCCCCACTCGCTCACCTCTTACGCACGCTTTAGTGACCACACGACCTATACTGGCGTGCCCGTCATAAGATACTCCCGGAGCCAGAACTCTGCTATAAGCACACAATGTTAACTGCCCCCTTTCATCTGATTGGTAGCCCAACAGGTGAAGCGTTGAGTCGACAGTGTCTTTGTCATCCAAGTCCTGGTAAAAACATGTTTGTTCCACAACAAAAACTTCCGCACGCAACTGAAGTAATTGGTAAAGTTGATGTGTAGTGAGTTGCTCAAACGTAAATACTTGCCATTGAATAGCCAAAGTGCTTCCTTAATTTTATCATTATAAAACGGTGTTACTGTAACATACTCCAATGCACTTTTTCCGACACAGTATTTAACAAGTTCGGAGTGTATTTTTGTGAAGCTATTCAAGGATTCATCAATAAAAAAGCAGATAGTCAGATTTAAATTGTATAAGTGGTTACTATAGCCAGCGCACCTAATGCTAAATAAGGCAATTTATTGCTATCTAATAAACAAACAGGCATTATCTGCGCCACATTTTTTATAACTAAACTCAAACCCACGGGGAATATTGAATGAGTGTTTTAATGGGCATTATTGGCATCATCAGCTTAATAGCAATTGCCATACTCCTTTCGGAAAACCGTAAAGCAATTAATCTAAAAACCGTCATAGTTGCTTTTCTCATTCAGGCAAGTTTAGGTGCATTCGTACTATACATCCCTGCTGGGCAAAGTGTACTCGAAGGAATCTCTGGCGCCGTACAAGCGGTTATCGATAGCGCTCAAGCTGGCTTAAATTTCCTCTTTGGTGGATTAGTTAGTGGCAAAATGTTTGAGCTATTTGGTGATAACGGCTTTATTTTCGCGCTTCGAGTCTTACCTATTATCATTTTTTTCTCATCGTTTATCGCTGTACTTTATTATTTAGGCATCATGCAAAAGGTTGTGCAAATTTTTGGTCGCTTACTACAAAAAGCGCTTGGCACTAGCCGCACAGAGTCACTTTCAGCAACAGCCAATGTGTTCGTAGGCCAAACAGAAGCGCCATTGGTAGTGCGTCCTTACATCGCAGGCATGACGCGCTCTGAACTATTCGCCGTCATGGTTGGTGGCTTAGCGTCAGTAGCAGGGTCGGTTCTCGCTGGTTACGCCTCGCTAGGTGTCGAATTAAAATATTTAGTTGCCGCCTCTTTTATGGCTGCGCCGGGTGGTTTATTAATGGCAAAATTAATTGTGCCTGAAACCAAAACGCCTAAAGATGAATATAAAGAAGATGAACAAGAAGAAAAGCCTGCCAACGTAATTGATGCAGCGGCCTCTGGCGCGGCGTCAGGCTTACAGTTAGCGCTCAATGTTGGCGCAATGTTACTTGCCTTTATCGGTTTGATTGCCTTAATGAATGGTATGGTCGGGTACGTAGCGGGATTAATGGGCCATGAAGATATCACTATCCAGTTATTGCTTGGTTACGTGTTTGCGCCATTAGCTTTCTTAATTGGTGTTCCTTGGCACGAAGCTGTCCAAGCGGGTAGCTTCATTGGACAAAAGCTAGTGATCAATGAATTCGTTGCTTATATTGACTTTATGAATATGCGAGAGTCATTGTCGCAACAATCACAAGCAATCATTACCTTTGCATTATGCGGTTTTGCTAATTTATCTTCGATTGCCATCTTACTCGGTGGCTTAGGCGCTATGGCACCGAGTCGTCGTAAAGAAATTGCAACCTTAGGTTTAAAGGCAGTTGCAGCGGGTAGTCTGTCGAACCTGATGAGTGCAACACTAGCAGGTTTATTCTTAGCGTTATAATAACGCTTAGCAAGTATAATTTCACTTAGGGAGCCTCGGCTCCCTTTTTAATTCTTTCCACCGATTAAAAACTCGCTATAATGATAACTCCTTGCTTTAAAGAGCTTAAACATTATGAAGTCTATTTTATTATCGCTAACTACCATTATCTTCCTTGCTGGCTGTGCCAGTACTGCCGAAACAACAGATACCATCGTCGATAAGACACAATCGGAGCACTGTAAGGCGCTACGTAAAAAAATTGATGACCTCAAAGGTAACCCTGTGCGCCGCACAACGGCGAGAGAGTATTACCAAAAAGACTGTTTACAATAAGCACCTACCATCGAAAAGCCAATTGGATTGCTAACTGCATTGTTTGTTCGATGTTTAGCCGGTTGGCTTTAAGTAACAGATCCCATCTAGCCGTTTGATACATAATTGTCGGCGTCTGATACTTCATATCATAAAGTACTGAAAAATTACCTATTCCCAGCGCTGTACTCAACCCAAACTCATAAAAATTTAAGTCTCCCTGTACTTTGGCATTCAATAAATAACTAAACCGCTCTCCTTGATAAGCGGCCGCGAACAGCACTGTTTTTGGTAGCTGATAACTAACATTCTTTTCTAGTTCAACACCACGATACAGTGGTAAAAATGATTGATAGCCTTGATCATTAACATAAACATTATCAGTACTGACTCGCCCTTGGCTAAAACCTAACTGATTAACTTTATATTTTGAGTACAAATCGTTAATTGACAGCGTTAGGTCGATAGGGCTCAATGGATTCCAAAAGAAACTTATGTCGGTAGTAACGCCTTTTCCTCGTTCCTGCCAATCATCATTGTTTGGACGCTTTAGTAAATTGTTATGAGAGTAAACCTCGTCGAGATGTAATTGGCCATTAATCTCATCGTTCAAATTCAGCTCAACTTCTCCTGATAATCGACTACGCCTTAAAGCATCTAACGACCATAAACCAACGTCAACGGTAACTCGAAACTGATCATCACCAAAGGTATAGCCCCCAAACACACCAGTAGCTTGCAATTGCTCCATTTGTAAAGATACTGGAAATCGTTCTCGATGAGGAGCTTGTTGTTGCTCGATAAAATAGTAAGCATCGCTTGTTTGTTTAGTTGTTGAGAGAAAATAGTCTAGGCGTTTAGCAACACCAATATGATAATGTTTCGCCTGGTATGCCAGACTCATACTATTTTGGCTAAAAGCTTGATCAGCCCGAGACTGAGGCTGCTCTTTCCACTCATCCTTAAACAATTGGCTCACCGGAACAATATTACTGAACGAATGGCTCGTCAACGCCAACTCAAAGCGAGGCTCTTCAAACATTAGCCATTGCTGTTGAGTCATTTTAGGGTTAGCGGCTTTGGCATCATTTGGCGAACCAACAAAAAAAACTAAACTGCACAGTATAAAAATAACAAGTCGACTCACTAACCACTCCTTTTGATAGAGACAATAAAAAAGCTGCCATTTACAAAGAAATGACAGCTTACTCTAATAATTTATTTTAATGCAAATTTAGCAACTTACAGGCTTTCAACTGTGCCATTAGCATAAATAACTAATAGCAACTTACCTCGCATGACCACCTCAGCGGCTTCTTCACCATTAACGGTAATGATACCTAAAGTCACTTGCTCATCAGCGTCCGTTTGCTCAGGGACAGTTAAGACTACAGAAGTTCCTTGCTCATTAGCAATTGTCACTTGTTGTTGCTCTGTTGTGATATAACTGATCGTAAATGTACGCTGTGCATCTTCACCTGGGAGCTGGTAAGTCGCCGTTAGATTTAATTCACCATCTTCAAGAGCGGTGCGTTTACCATTGAGGGTCAAATTAACGTCATAATCGGCCAATGTTACACCAACCGACAATGCTGCATTAACATTTAAAAACTGATCTTCTGACTCTAAGCCTGATACCTGATCCGGCTCAGTAATCCAAGCATCAAAGGTATGGCTAGAGCCGGCAACCACATCATCCGCATTAATATAACCTTCGGCAACTCCAACACCTTGGAGATATGTTTGAATTGATGACCAGTTATATATGTGATTAGCGACAGTCAACGCTGAAGAGATTTCATATGGACTCATGTAATGTAAGTAGTTGTCATTACTAAAGGCATTATCAAAACTATCAGTGGTGTAGCAGTTATCTTGCTGCGGTATCACTAAATCACCATCGTAATCAATTAATAATCCATCTGCATTAAAGTCATCGCCCCACAAATCACACACTTCAACACTATCTGCTGACGAATCAGCATCTATACTCAGAGGGGTGTAAGTAACCACTCTCGCAAAATACGGCATATGGTAGGTAACTGTAACCCTATCATCCTTTAAACCAATATCATCTGTTTGTGATTTAATCGTGCTAAGCTCTAGCATCTCATTATAATCGTTGCGCATACGTTGGGTTAACAAAAAGTTAGCAGGCGACTCTAAGTCCAACTGCAAAGATGAGACTAAACTTTGCTCTAAATTTAATGTGATCTCATTGGCATCAGCACTCACATCTAGCTGATAAGCATCAGCTAAAAGCTCTTCACTCAAATACGTATTCAGCGTCAATGAATCTCCGTTAGATAAGCTACTTAATTGCTGATAATCATTAACAGATAAGATGCCAAAGTCACCATTATATAATGAGCGGCCACTGGTTCGGCGATCTTTAAACATTGACAAAGATGAAGTCACATCCATCGGTGCATTACCATTTAGGAATTGATTTCCTGCAAAATAATCATTTGCTGTCGCATAAGTTGAGAAGTCCTCCTCAGAAAACGACACCATCTCTCCATCTGGATATTCAAACTCCCAAGTATTGGTGAAGCTTGGAATAGGCTGATTATCATCAGTCATCGGACTGTTTTTGTCATAAGAACGACTAATCGTATAGGCTCTATATTCGTTAGCAACGCCATCGTCTGTGCTATCAATTGGGCTAACTTTTTGACTATAGATATAATCAGTGTCTTGATGGGATGAATGGTAAGCATAAATGTATTCATCGCCTAAAGCGGTACTATTAGTTCGGAAAGATAATGTCCTTTCAAACCCTTCACCATACCGTGCTTTTGGATTCTCATCAGTGATGGTTAACATTTCATCCCAATGACCCGCATTAGCTCCGGGAGTAAACGTATAAGTAAAAGTTTCACCGCCCTCTAGCGATTCAACAATACTTCGACCATCTTGTGATACCGTCACTTGATAGTTTTGCTCAAATTTACGACCGTAATGGGCCAGGCCAGCCGCTTGGTACCCTTGTGCATTATCACTATCAATTGTTAATGTAGCAGAGATCCTATCACCTGCGAGTGAACTGAACTCACCACTTAGAGAGATATGTTTTGGGAGAATGTCATATTCTTCGATGATTTGACTTTCGCCCTCACCTACTTGCCATTCTGAAACAACTTTTGGTACTAAAACAGGCATTACTTGAGTTGATACTTTACCCGTGAAGCTCAATGGGTTAGTGACTATTTCTGTAGCTAACTGCGTTAGCGTCACTTCAAGTGAAACCTCTCCCGCTGACGGCATTGGCACTTCACCCATTTCTAGCTGTGCTTTCGTTACAGCCTCATCAAATGACACTTTTAGCATACTGCCTGTTGCAAGAGTAAGTTTAGCCCCTGTGCTTTCAAGTTCACCACTGAGGTTTAAACTCACTGACAGTTGATCTTCACTTTGCTCTAGTACAATATCAAGCGTCGCTTTTTCGCTACCTTCTGTCGCATTAACCATAAATTGATAGTTTTCAGGATCAAAGGTTACTGTACCTGTTGCACTTGATGTTGTACCTGTTAACCAGTCTGCTAATTGAAAAACCGTACCAGTAGCCGTACCTGCATCCATTGCCATCTGAATATTTGAGATCGCAACACCGAGAGTCGACACTAAAGTAAATTTCTCTACTTCAGCATCAACCATCAGAGAAGCGTCTTCTGAAAGCTTAATTGCTGCCTCTCCTTTAGTGTCAACGTCTTGACCACTTGCTTTGTTTAAATCAAATAAATTAGCAAATACTCGAATGTCCTCAATTAATCCAGCCGCAATATCAACGTTACCACCTTCAATAATTTTATCTGAGATCGGTGTAATACGGCCATCGTCATTCGCTTGTTCTTGCTTTACAACAGCCTCGTTAGTCAAGTTAGTCGCACGTTGGCTTAACGATTCAACCAACGCAGTTGTTTCAGCGTTATCAAAATCTTTTTGAATATTTGCAACCATATAATGTGCTAATGAACTGGCCAAAGACAGCACATCACTTAGCGCCAGTTCAAAGTCATCATCGTCATCTTGATTAACTAAAAATTCACCATCATTATCTACTAAATCTTGAGCAGCCTGAGCTAATTTCTGAGATTGTGTTGCTCCGTCACCTCCAGCAAATAAAGAGCTAGCGATAGCCGCATTAATTAAGCCATATTTCAGTTCATTTTCATTATCCTCATCAACAATATCTTGGGTACTGTTAATATTTGTTGGGGCTAATGTATTAATATCACCGATGATACCTAAGGTGTTACCAACCTGGGATAGTGTTGTTGTAATCGTTGATGCATCAATAGTTTCTTTCGACTCGATTAAAGATGAAGCAAGGTGAGTTACAGCAGAAACGTTAAGCCTTACCGGCTCAACCACATCCTTATCAATATGTGAAATAGCGCTTAAACTAAAGTCTGGGTCATTCGTACTTAAATTAATCTTCCCACCGAATTCAACCTCACCACAGCCATCTTGAACATCACATAGCATTTCAGTCGGAGTTGTCCCTCCGGTAATCGGAGAAATAACGACTTTAAGAGGACCATCGTAATCAAGTAAAGTCACTGTGTAATTTCCATCTGCGTCAGTGATTATTTCTGCATCTTCTAACTCATCCTCAGTCAACATAACCGCTTCATTATTCACAAACTTATAAGGTGTTACACGAGCATTGCTCAGTACACCTTTTATTGCAACACCAGTAACAACTGTTTTCACAGGCGCAGGCCCTTGATCAGGCTGTGATGTTACCACATCTTTTTTATCAGAATCTCCACACGCAGAAAGCGCAGCAGAAATGGCGAGACAAACTAAGGCTTTTCTAAACTTCATTTCACTTTTCCCTAAACTGAATTAAAACACAGTGTATTTTATCGAAGTGCCAAAAGTGGCTGGATTTCGAGCTTAGCAATTTTAATAGACAATGAAAACAGTTTAAAAACAAATCAACTTGTAGTTTATTTAATCTAACTTTTTGAGAATGGCCCAGAGGTATAATTAACGCACTTCAACCACGATAAAAGCCGGCCTCATTAATTATCAAATAGTTACATATCACTACATAAAATCAGACTGACTCATGCTAAAACCAACGATTGCTCAATGAAAGAAAAGGCAGCGCACTAAAACCTAATTGGATAAACCAGCAAGATCAACTATCTCTTTCTTTTTTCAACGTTAATCACACTGGCACCGTCATATATCTGCAATAAAACTGTCACAAAAAGATCATAATTATTCCCTTTACACCTGACCTCCCCTAGACATATTATGTCGCCGACTCTAGACATATTATGTCTTGGCAGTGAAATAATATAGAGCTATATCCATTTATGATGGGTGGATATAGCTGTTTTTATTTCGAGGTGAACACACATATTATGCGCACCTCCCTTTTGGAGTACTTATGAAAAAGTATAGTAAGAAATACTTAAGCCTAGTCACTGCAGGCAGCCTTTTGTTAACCGCTTGTGGCGGTGGTTCTGACTCAGATAATAACCCCACAGAACCAGAAAAAGGCTCTCTTTCAATTGCCATTAGCGGCCTTCCGACCAATACATTAGCTAATATTGAAATATCGGGACCAGATAGCTTTAAACAAGTCATTACTGCAACAACAACAATCCCTGAACTAGCCCCGGGTACCTACACGATTAAAGCATTAGAAGTCAGTAATGATAGCTTACGTTTTATTACCGCCGAAGCCGGTACGACTATCGATGTCCGTAGTAACCAAACCACACAAGAACTCATACAGTATGGCGTTCCACAAATAAGCCAAGGTGTCGTGTCGGGTTTTGGTAGTGTCTATGTCAACGGTACTCGCTATGACACCAGTGAAAGCAAATTTACCCACAATCATCAAGCGTCTGCTGAAGCAAGCCTCAATGTGGGTATGCAGGTAACAGTGACTTCTTTAAAGGCTGATGATAACACCAGCCCGATGGCAACATCGATTGAATACTTGGCGCATGCTCAAGGTGGCGTAACTCATATCGACCTTTTCAATAACTCTTTTGTTATTTTAGGGCAAACATACATTGCTAATGAGTTAACGGTATTTGAAGATATTACATTTGATCAAATCAACCTAAACTCAATACTAGAAGTGAGTGCGACAGAAAATGCTGACGGACAATTTATTGCCACTCACATAGCCTCGAGTTCTGAACAAGATGAGCAGCAGGTACAAGGCACCATAACCAACCTTGACTCGATTAAGACGACCTTCACATTGGGAGCATTAACTGTTGACTATAGTCAAAGCGAGATCGACGGTGAACTCGCTAATGGTGCCATCATTGAGGTAAAAGCCACCAACTCACCAGTTAATAATATACTGATTGCTGATGATATTGACGTTAACGAGCAAACAACACAAGCTGGCGAACTCCTTGATATCACAGGTATCGTCAAAGCCTTGTCAGCTCAAAGCTTAACCGTAGGACAATATCAACTTAGCTTTAATGATGACACTGAATTTACTCATGGCGAAAAAGAAGAGCTGACTGTCGGTACTAAAGTAAACCTGATAGCGGTAACTTCAGGCGATAACAGTGCTGTGATTAAAAAAATTCAACTTGATGAACTTACCGAGATCGAAATCAGCGGACACGTTGAACTTACCTCTGACGATTCATTTACCCTTGCAGGCCAAAATTTCACAGTCAATAGCTTTACTCAGTATGAAGACGACTACCTCAACAATCGTCAATTTAACTTTAAAGACATTACTATCGGAGACTATCTAGAGGTTGATGCCTACCAAGTCACCGATGGTCTCCTTAGCCAGTCGATTCAACGTAAAGCGATAGAGACTAATACACTAGACATTGATGGAGCCGTTGATAGCTTTACTGAAACAACTATTACCATCAATAAAATTACGATAGCGACCAGTAACCTGTCCGAGTTTGAAAACTCCGCAGGCCGAGAAATCACACAGCAACAATTTTTTGAACAACTTAACAAAGGGCAGCAAGTTGAAATCGAAGCGGCGAGCATCAATGGTGAGTTAACAGCGATTGAAATTGAAATGGAGTCATCTCAACTTGATGAAATCATTTCATTTGAAGGCGTAATCGACACATTTGACTCGAGCGAACACTTTACGGTCAACGGTCATTCGCTAACAACCTCAACGCATACACAATATGACGACGGTGTAAAATCGGATCTCATACTAGGGGCTCAGGTTGAAATCAAGGGGCGAAAGAATAATGATGGAGTAATCTTAGCGACAGCAATTGAGTTTGAGTCTGATGCAAGCGACCTTGAGATTGAAGGCGCTATTGATTCATTAACCGAGCAATCTTTAACGGTTGCTGGCAATGAGATTACTATCAATGACTCAACGATCTATGAAGATGGCCTTCGTGGTGACCTTGCAATTGGAAAATACATCGAAGTAGATGTTGCTGTTGAAGCGTCCGGATTACTAACAGCCACTAACATTGAATTTAATCCGCAAGATGAAGATGTTGTTGTAGGCTTTATCACTGAAACTCAAGGTGAGTACCAATTTACTATTGGCCAACAAGTGGTGACCTTCGATGCTGAAACTGACTTTGACAATGGCGTTAACACCCAGCTTGCAGTCGGCTTAAAGGTTAAAGTGTCAGGTTCATTGGATCAAGAAAACATCTTAGTTGCTGAAGAAGTTGAGTTTGAACAACTTCAACAGCAAACAGTTGAAGGGGCCGCTAGTAATTTTGCTCAAGGTAATCATTTCTCTATCGGCAACCAACAGGTTGAAGTAAACAGTCACACTCAATATATTGGCGGCGGTTTAAGTAATATTGATAACGGTGTCGTCATAAAAGTGGAAGGTTTTATTAACGTTCAAGGCTCTGTGACTGCTGAAAAAGTAACCTTTGAACAAGAGCAATTAGTAAAAATCGATGGCATCGTCAGCAGCTTTACTGATACAACAAGCTTTAGCATTGGCACCCAAGTTATCATAACTTCAGCTGAAACCGAGTTTGATGATGACAGTAACTCATTCACCCTAGGCAGCAACCTATCTATCGAAGGTTATTTAGATAATTCTAATGTCCTTCATGCCACCAAGGTTTCTGTCAACTAAACAGTAACCGCCAAGCGCAAGCCTGTAGCAACAGGCTTGCTTATGCTCCAAAATAAACTGATGCCGATACATTCGGCCGCACCACACCTCTTTTTGTTAAACTCACAAAAAATCGATGCTCATGGCCTCTAAAGGTTAGTCTTTAATAACAATCCCCCACTTTAAGCTTGCCTAGCTCGAAACTCCCACTTAGTGGCAGTGAATCATCAAGCTTAGTTTTTGAATGTAATCGCAGAAAATGAGATCAATGTAAGCAAATTTATTACAAAATATTACAGTTGCTCAGATTTAGTTTTTTACTACCAATCAATAGCGTACACTGCCTTATGTTTAGTCATAAAAAGAGTTAACAATGAAAACAACAATAACAAAATTAAGCTTACTAATGGCGCCGCTATTAGTTTTAAGTGGTTGTAATATTAACGACAGTCAAAGCCAAACAACCCAACAAGTCACTCAGGGAAGTATGAGTCAATTACAGGCGAATATTAAAGCGCCTGTTGCCAAGAAAGTGTCGCACCCAATGGAAATTCACGGTCATAAGCGAAATGACCATTACTATTGGATGCGTGATGATGAACGTAAAGATCCTGAAATTTTAGCGCATTTAGAAGCTGAAAATACTTATACTAAGCAAATGTTAGCTCACACAGAGTCGTTACAAGCGCAACTATTTGAAGAAATTAAAAGCCGCATTCAAAAAGATGATAGCTCTGTGCCCGTAAAACATGGCGGTTACTATTACTCATCAGAAGCATCTGGCGATAGTGAATACAGTAATCATGTGCGTGCGGACGATTTTAAGGGTACTAATAAAACCATTTTACTCAACGTCAATGAAATGGCCCAAGGCCACGAGTATTACGCAATTAGTGGGACAACGATCAGCCCAAACGATCAACTACTAGCATACGGTGAAGATACCGTAAGCCGCCGTATCTATACGTTGAAATTTAAAGATTTATCTACGGGTAAATTACTAAATGATGAACTCAAAGGAACGAGTGGCAATATCGTATGGGGCAATGATAATAAAACCGTCTACTACATTAAAAAAGATCCGCAAACACTGTTAGGTTATCAAGTATTTCGTCATACCTTAGGCACGAGTCAAAGCAAAGATGAACTGATTTATGAAGAAACTGACCTGTCATTCTATACTTACTTAGCTAAATCAAAAGATGGCTCAACTATTTATATCTATCATGATAGTACCGAATCTAGTGCCGTATCACTAGTTGATGCAAACAACCCTAAAGCAATGCCACAGCCATTATTAGCCCGTGAAAAATCTCATGAATATTCGGTGGAAAAGTTAGGTGAATGGTTCTACATCAACACCAACTGGCAAGCGGTTAACTTTCGCTTAATGAAAGTACACCAAGATAAATTAAACGACAAATCACAATGGCAAACGGTTATTCCCGCCAATGACAATGCCAAACTCGATGACTTCACTTTGTTTGATGATCACCTAGTTTACGAACAACGTGAAGATGGCCTAACCCGTGTCACGGTGCGTCAATTATCGACAGGTAAAGAGCATAAATTATCTTTCAATGATCCTGCGTTTCGTCTAAGCATGTATGGTAATAACCAACATGATGCATCAACACTACGCTTATACTACTCAAGCATGACGACGCCAGCTTCTCATTACGATTACGCATTGACTTCTGATGATCGGACACTATTAAAGCAGACTAAAGTGTTAGGAGACTTCAATCCCGATAATTACCAATCTGAACGAATTAGTATCACTGCCAGAGATGGTGCAAAGGTTCCCGTTTCTATTGTCTATCGTAAAGATAAATTTAAGCAAGATGGCACTAATCCGTTACTTCAGTATGGCTATGGCTCTTATGGCACCACCATTGATCCTAGTTTCTCATCTGCCCGCTTAAGCTTATTAGATCGCGGATTTGTATACGCTATCGCACATGTTCGTGGCTCTCAGATGCTAGGGCGTCCATGGTATGACGACGGTAAGAAGTTAACCAAAATGAATACCTTCAATGATTTTATCGACGTAACTAAAGGTCTTGTTGCACAAGGCTACGGAGATGAAAAGAATATCTTTGCCTCTGGAGGTAGTGCCGGTGGCTTACTCATGGGTACAGTAATCAATATAGCCCCAGAGCTATATAACGGTATTGCAGCAAGTGTCCCTTTTGTTGATGTGGTAACGACCATGTTAGATGAAAGTATCCCCCTAACCACTAATGAATTTGATGAGTGGGGCAACCCAAAAAATAAAGCCTATTATGATTACATGCTTGCATACTCGCCTTACGATCAAGTGAAAGCACAAGACTACCCGAACATTCTAATCACGACAGGCCTACACGACTCTCAAGTTCAATACTTTGAGCCGATGAAGTGGGTAGCAAAACTACGTGAGTTTAAAACTGATGATAATGTTTTGGTATTTAAAACAGATATGGAATCAGGACACGGCGGTGCATCAGGCCGCTTTAAGCGCATCCATAAAGCTGCATTACAGTACTCTTTCTTCCTAGATCTAGTGAAGAAGTAATCACTGATAAAGCCTAATAAATTGGTAGAAACTAAAAAGGCTCGAAGGGTTCACCCTTCGAGCCTTTTTCATGCTCAGTATCGTTATAACCAGTGAGCTACTGCAACACCTAAGCTAATGGTTTTATTCTTTTGGTTGTAATCGATCAAGCTTTCACCATAACCATCAAAATATTGTACATAACCTCGTACGTTATCACTCCAACGTAGTGGAAAACTGTAATCTAGCGAAATGCCATGGCGGCTATTTCCTGAGAGAATATTACGCAACTGCAACGATACTTGGTGAGGGCCAGATTGATAAATCGCAGTCACATCCCCATGCCCCATGTAATCGATCAAATCAGGATTATCATCTTCATCAGCATCTTCACTTAAGCGACGCCATAAGCGAAAATCTACAGCAAGTTTTTGATCATCCGATAGCACTTTCTTTAATTGCGCAGAGCCGATAATCCGGTTCCAGCTTCGTGACAGGAGTTCACCACGGCCATTAGATTGATGATTAAATCCTGCACTCACTTTACTGATGTGCCAACCGTCATGCCCAGCACTGACAAAACTTTTCTCAAACCACACTTCAGGCTCATAATTGCTTTCACGAAAGGGGGAGGAGTTTTCTGTATTATAAAGCTGCCAAAAAGATTTTTGAGTATAAGCAAACCACACATCAACATCACTTGAAAAAACATCTAAACGAATCGGGTGTTTAAAACTAAACTGAAATTTAGCTTCCGTTTTGTCAGCGTCAAGACCTGTATCGATACCAGTGACTAATTGATCAGCACGGTTTTTATTATAAGAAAACAGCATAAAATAGTTTGGCTTATACGTTTTTAACCCCCCAGCAAATAAAGTAGCTCCTTGCTGGCCCTGCTTATCAAAACAGGCAAGGCGCTTACTATCTTTGATTATTTTCTCGCAATCGTCTTCAGCGGCAACCCCCACACTGATACAGCTCAGTACAGTTGCGAGTAATATCGAGCAATACTTTCTCATTAATTATCCTAATTGAAAAAAAATCTCGCGCAGTATAGCAATATTTTCAACTAGCTACTTGAAAAATAAAATTACGGACATATTATGTCTACATCTCTTATTTTTGGAAATTTAAAATGAAACGTATAGGTTTATTTCTCTTAACCAATATTGCAGTAATGCTGGTACTTAGTATCGTGTTAAGCATTATCTTCAGTGTCTTTGGTCTAGATCGGTCAAGCATGGGTGGTTTACTGGTTCTTGCCTGTGTCTTTGGTTTTGGTGGTTCATTTATTTCACTGTTAATGTCGAAATGGATGGCAAAAAAGTCAACGGGCGCTGTTGTTATCGAAGAGCCTCGTAACTCAACAGAACATTGGTTAATTGAAACCGTCGCTAAACAAGCAAAACAAGCCGGCATAGCTATGCCAGAAGTAGCCATCTATCCAGCCGAGGACATGAATGCATTCGCTACTGGGGCTAGTAAAGACAAAGCGCTTGTTGCTGTAAGTACGGGCCTGCTAGAACAAATGTCCCAAGATGAAGTGGAAGCCGTTTTAGCCCACGAAGTCAGTCATGTTGCCAACGGCGATATGATCACACTGGCATTAATTCAAGGCATCGTGAACACCTTCGTTATCTTCGCCGCGCGTCTAATTGCAGGCGCAATAGATAGCGCAACTAAAGATGAGAACGGTGAAGGCGGTTTAGGCACCTTTGCTTATATCGGTGTTGTATTTGTACTAGAAATGCTGTTTGGTGTATTAGCAAGCGGAGTCGTTGCTTACTTCTCTCGAAAACGTGAGTTTAGTGCCGACGCTGGTGCTGCAAAGTTAACATCAGCAAGTCAAATGCGTGCAGCTTTAGAGCGCTTAAACCGAGGAAACGAGAGCCAAATGAATTCAACCATGATGGCATTTGGTATCAATGGAAAACGCAGCTTTGCTGAGTTTTTCATGAGTCACCCTCCAATTGAAAAGCGAATTGCAGCTTTAAACAATCTATAAAAAACGAACAATCGAACATTGTCTAAAAGCGCCTGATATTCAGGCGCTTTTTTGTTGCACTGTGACTACACTCACTTTCCTTAATGTGTCACACTAAACTCATTATTTACAGATTAAAGGCTTGGTCTAATGAAGCGAACATGGCATGTGGGATTAAACTTCCTTTGGCTTGGCATTACTATAATGCTGTTCATCGGTATCACTCAACCAATGTTCACCTTTACTCATTTCTATTTTTTCGATGACACCTTCTCTTTATTTAATGGTATTTTCCATTTGTTAAAACAACAGGAGCTTATCCTTTTTTTCCTTCTCTTCGCTTTTAGTATCGTGATGCCAAGTTTAAAAATGTTGCTACTGCTTTATACAATAAATGCACGCTCATTATTTAACATCAAACAGCAGCGCCGCTTAAATAAAATTGCACTAGTTGGCAAGTGGTCAATGCTTGATGTTTATGTGATTGCAATGATTGCAGTGACGGTAAAGTTAGGCATGATTGCCACTGTCACCATTCATTCAGGCTTGATTATTTTCACCACAGCGGTGGTGTTGAGTATGATATTACCCTTACTCATTAGCTATGCCTTCATCCACAATAAAAGTTCTGATATTTCTCAGTTAAAGGTGATTAACGAGAGAAGTGAGCACTTACAAATAAAATTAACCGAGCCGCAATTAACCGAATTACTAAGTACGAATAAGTTAGAGAATTTACCTCGTGAGGTGATACTGCATGCAGATAATTTAGTGGATGTTTTTGATCATCAACACCAGTGGCAAGCGAAGGGTAAAGTCAGCGTTGGTCAGGATCAACGCTGCTATTTAGCACTTTACGCTAATCGAGTTGATTAACTCGCATCGGCTTGATTTTCCGGAACCGCTAGGTCGAATGCGCTCAATGCCAAACAATTTTTTTCTATACGCTCTAATGTAGGAAATGCACTAAGATCTAAGGAAAAACGGCGTGCATTATACATTTGAGGGATCAAACAGATATCCGCCAGAGTCGGCTTATCACCGACACAAAATTGCCCTGCCGTTTGCTGCAACTTCGACTCTAGCGCTTTAAAGCCAACCCCCATCCAGTGATTCATCCACTGGGCTTTATCATTCGCATTAAACTCAGCTTGATGGCCTAAATGCTGGACCACGCGTAAATTATTAAGCGGGTGAATATCGCAGGCAATATCTTGTGCTAACGCGCGAATTTGGGCACGTTTTTCTAAGCTTGAAGAAAGCAATTGGTGTGAACCATATTTCTCATCGAGATATTCGATAATCGCTAACGATTGTGAGAGTATCAATTCGTCATCAATTAACGTTGGTACCAGATGAGTTGGGTTTAACGTTACATAATCGTCATGGTGCTGCTGGCCGCCATCTTGGACTAAATGAACGCTATGATGCTTATGCTCTAAGCCCAGTAAGTTTAACGCAATACGTACTCGATAAGCAGCACTAGAGCGCCAGTAACCATACAATGTAATCATTGATTTCCCTTATTATAATTCTAATCAATTCACTAATTAACAAGCTGTTAATATCAGTTATTTTTTGTTTTACTTATCCCATATTCACGAAGCTTGTTCGCAATCGCAGTATGAGAAACCCCTAGCTTTTTAGCGAGCAGACGAGTACTCGGATAAGCGGGGTATAAGCGTTTTAACAATGCAGCTTCAAATTGTTTGGTTGCACTGTCTAACGTTCCTTCAAACTCACCGTCAAAATACCCAAAATCACTGCTATATGATGGTAGATTCAGATGCTCAGGTTGTAACTCACTAATTTGCTGTGATTGGCTAACAGCACGATAAATAATATTCTTTAACTGTCGCACGTTACCCGGCCAACTATATGCCTCAAGTTGCTCTTTAGCGCTAACAGATAAACGACACACCAATGAAGATAGCTTAAGTGCATAATACTCTAAAAACATCTCGGCAAGAGGTACGATATCTTTACGTCGTTGAGTTAATGGTAAAATTCTAAGACTCAGCACATTAATTCGATAGTAAAGATCCTCTCTAAAGCACCCTTCCTGCGTTAAGGCTGCGAGATCTTTTTGTGATGAACAAATGATGCGTATATTAACCTTTACTTCATCATCGCCACCCACACGGCGAAAACTGCTCGATTCTATTAATCGCAAGATCTTAACTTGCATTAATGGAGTCATCTCGGCAATTTCATCAAAGAATAACGTGCCACCATCAGCCTGCTCCACTAAACCAGCTTTCCCTTCAACTCTCGTTCCCATCGAGTTGGCCGCGTAACCAAACAATTCAGACTCTGCAACCTCATCGGGAATAGCCGCACAGTTTATCGCGATAAATGGCTTCTTGTGGCGAGGGCTCTGGTCATGACAAGCCCGAGCGATAACTTCTTTGCCGGTTCCCGTTTCTCCCTGAATGAGTAAGGGTGCATCAAGCATGGCATGCTGTTTTGCTTGCTCAACGATTTGCTTCATTGGCTCGGAGCAAGCAACAATACCAGCAAAGGCATCTTTATTGCCGCTTCTTAACGCGTTGTACTGTCGGTCGATACGTTGCGATGAACGAAACATCACAACTGCACCAGCTAATATTTGTTCTTCATCGGCATCAGGAAAATAAATTGGCATCATTTCGGCGAGATACTCTCCGCCACTAATTTTTACACGACTAGCCATTGCTGAGACTTCCTCACGCGCCAGCCATTTTGAAAAAGAAAAGCCCGTCACCCAAGTGGATAATGGTTGATTGAGGATTTGTTCTTCATCGTGCGCAATCAAACTCTCGCCAGATTGGTTCACTCGCGTGACAACACCTTTCATATCTATAGAAAATATTGGGTCCGGAAGATTCTGTAATAATGTCAATAAACCATAGCGCTCTTGCTCAGACGGCATTAGTGAGACACTACGAACATCATTAACGCCATCAATTTGCCTAATCGCCGCTAATAGCTTTTGGAAACTTTCAAAGGCTATCTTCGGAAAGTTAACATAAATACGACCATTCTGATCGGCATCAATTGACCGCAGATTTAAATCAAAACTGCTTAATAACCCTAAAACTTCTTGGGCAATTCCTAAACGGTTTTCACAAATAACTTCTAAACGCACAGCAGACTCTTAAGTGGACCTTCAATAGACTAAAGTGTAAACCTTTCTTTACTAAAGATGCAACAAAAAAGCCAGTAACATAAGTTACTGGCTTAAAAAAGTCGACTTTAAGATAACTCTACAAAGAGTTATCTATTAATTATGGCATCATATCGTCGTGTTCTTCGCCTTCTTTCTCAACTTCAACAGGCATGAGGTCTTCTTTAGTAATACCTAAAGAAAGTGCCACAGATGAAGCAACATAGACAGAAGAGTAAGTACCGATAAACACACCAAACAATAATGCTGTCGCAAAGCCATGGATTAACGCACCGCCTTTAAAGAATAAAGCCAATAGTACAATAATAGTCGTTAATGAGGTAATTAATGTACGGCTCATAGTTTGGGTCAATGAGATATTAATCACTTCACTCGGCGTACCTGTACGTAGTTTACGGAAGTTTTCCCTAATACGGTCAGATACAACGATGGTGTCATTTAATGAGTAACCAATAACCGCAAGAATTGCTGCCAATACGGTTAAGTCAAACTCAAGTTGCAAAAATGAAAACAAACCAATCGTAATGAAAACATCATGCGCTAGAGCAATAACGGCACCTAAAGCAAAACGCCATTCAAAGCGCATTGCAACGTAGATCAGAATACAGATCAGCGCTGCTAGCATTGCTAAGCCACCCTTCTCTGTTAACTCATCACCCACTTTAGGACCCACAAACTCAATACGACGCATTGATACTTGCTGACCTAGTTGCTCATTCAACGTGTCTAATACTTGACTACCAATGGTTTCAGCTTTGACGTCATCGCGTGGCGCTAAACGTACTAAGACATCACGCGGACTACCAAAATTCTGTACTACCGCATCATCAAACCCATTGACGGCCAAGACTTCACGCACTTTCTGTAAATCTGCATCCTGAGCGAAACCAACTTCGATGACAGTACCACCTGTGAAGTCTAAGCCTAAGTTAAGTTTATTCGTAAAGACACTAAACACACTTAAAGACATCATAATTACAGAAAACACTATCGCTAGCTTACGCAAGCCCATAAAGTTAATAGCGCTTTCACTTTTAAAAATCTTAAACATACGCTATCACCTAAATAGAAAGTTTATCAACACGTTTGCCACCAACCCAAAGGTTAACAACAGTTCGAGTTACAACAACGGCTGTAAATACCGATGTAATAATACCGATCGATAATGTTATTGCGAAGCCTTTGATTGGACCAGCACCAAACGAGAACAAGATAATCGCAGCGATTAATGTTGTGATATTGGCATCAAAGATGGTAGATATCGCAGCATCATAACCATGATGGATCGCTTGTTGCGGTGTTCTGCCTGCAGCAAGTTCCTCACGGATACGCTCAAAGATCAATACATTGGCATCAACAGCCATACCGACCGTTAATACGATCCCCGCCATACCTGGTAAGGTTAATGAAGCACCTGGAATCATCGACATCACGCCAATAATCAGCACTACGTTTGCCGCAAGTGCAATGTTTGATACCACACCAAAGCCACGGTAATAAACGAGCATGAATAATAATACGCCAGCTAAACCTAATACGATTGCTGTTGCACCTAATTCAATATTCTCTTTACCTAAACTAGGGCCAACGGTACGCTCTTCAACAATTTGAATTGGCGCACGAAGTGCACCAGCACGTAAAAGCAACGATAACGAACGAGCCTCTGCTGGAGAGTCTAAACCAGTAATACGGAATGAACGCCCTAATTGAGTAGTAATAGTGGCAACACTAATTACTTCCTCGACTTTTCTTAGTATTTGCTTACCGTCTTTATCAACTTTACCTGTTGGCTTGTATTCAATAAATACTGTCGCCATTGGTTTATTAATATTACGCTTTGATGCTTCAGAAATTTTATTTCCGCCTTTAGCATCTAATTTAATATTAACTTCAGGTTGAGCATTTTCACTAAAACCAGACGATGCATCAGTGATATGAGTACCACGTAGCATTACCTTTTTGTATAGAACAACACTACCGCCTTCACGGCGTTGATACACTTTAGAGCCCGCAGGAACACTCCCAGGTGAGGCTTGTTCATTCACCATGTGGAACTCAAGTGTCGCAGTTGCACCAAGAAGCTCTTTCGCTCGAGCAGTGTCTTGAATACCCGGAAGCTGAACAACGATACGATCTTCACCCTGACGTTGTACATCAGGTTCTGCCACACCTAGCTCATTAACACGGCTACGAATAATGGTAATATTTTGCTCAACAGCCGCTAATTTTATTTCGCGAAGTAGCTCTGGGCTCATTGTAGCGCGAATAGATAGTGGAGCTGATTTTAATTGAACAAAGTTAGTTGTCGCATAGCGACCTTTAAGCAGCGTTAACGCTTGCTCTAACTTCTCTTCGTCACGGAATTTTAATAAAACACCTTCAGATTGAAGGCGAATTGACTGATAACGAATACGCTCTTTACGTAAGTCGGTTTTATAGTCTAAAACCATTTGCTCACGAGAGGTTTTTAATAAGTCTTTCATATCTACTTCCATTAAGAAGTAGATACCACCACGTAAATCTAAACCAAGACTTAATGGTGAAGCACCCATAGCAGCCAACCAACCAGGAGTTGTTTGCGCCATATTTAATGCAACAGAGAACTTATCGCCTAATAACTCGGTAGTTAATTCACGGGCTTTTAGTTGTGATTCTAAATCGTTCAGACGGACTAATATTTGACCATCTTCTAATACAGCTGATTTAATCTCTAGCTGTTGCTCTAACTTGCTTTTAACCTGTTCAAATGTAGACACTTGAACTTCTGACCCACGCACCCCAGAAATTTGGAGTGCATGATCAGGTTCATACAAGTTAGGTGCCGCAAATAGAAAACCAATTAGTACCGTTAAGGCGACTAATAAGGTTTTCCATAAAGGGTACCTATTTAACATGCTTATTCCTTAGCCTATAGAGACTTCATTGAACCTTTTGGTAATACCGCTGAAACGTAATCTTTTTTCACGGTAATTACTAATTCTTCACTAATTTCTAGTTGAATGTATTCGTTTTCTTCAGCGATCTTAACGATCTTACCGATAATACCGCCATTAGTTAGTACTTCATCACCTTTAGCCATCGCTGACATTAGGTTTTTATGCTCTTTCACACGCTTTGCTTGTGGGCGGTAAATGATGAAATAAAACACTAAACCAAACACAGCTAACATGATTAAGCTGGTAAATTCTCCACCTGGAGCTGCTGCCGCATCATTGGCAAACGCATTAGAAATAAACATAACTTCCCCTTTTGTTGTTATTTAAATTGTAAAATGAAACTGTTAATAAATTAATTAGAAATCTAATTCTGGTACTTCTTTGCCCTGTCGAGCATAAAACTCTTGAACATAGTCTTCGAGTCGGTTTTGCTCAATAGCATCACGTAACTCTTGCATCACACGCTGATAAAAACGTAGATTATGAATGGTATTTAAGCGTGCGCCTAAAATCTCATTACATTTATCTAAGTGATATAAATAACCACGGGTATAGTTTTTACAGGTATAGCAGTCACACTCACTATCTAACGGCGAGGTATCATGCTTATGTTTAGCGTTACGGATTTTGACAATTTCTGTGGTAGTAAACAAGTGGCCATTTCGTGCATTACGTGTCGGCATAACACAATCAAACATATCGACACCACGACGAACGCCTTCGACCAAGTCTTCTGGCTTACCAACCCCCATTAAATAACGAGGCTTATCTGTGGGTAATTTAGGTAGGACATGACGTAAGATACGGTGCATATCTTCTTTAGGCTCACCAACTGCTAAACCACCGACAGCGTAACCGTCAAAGCCAATATCAGTTAAACCTGCTAATGAAACATCGCGTAAATCTTCATAGACACCACCTTGAACAATACCAAAGAGTGCATTTGGGTTTTCTAGTTGATCAAATTTATCACGAGAGCGTTGTGCCCAACGTAATGACATTTCCATCGAGTCTTTTGCCTCTTCCCATGTGGCAGGGTAAGGCGTACACTCATCAAAGATCATCACAACATCAGAGTTTAAGTCGTATTGAATCTCCATAGATACTTCAGCATCCATGAAAACTTTCTCACCATTAATTGGTGATCTGAAGTGAACGCCTTCTTCGGTAATTTTACGCATTGCCCCTAGGCTAAAGACTTGAAAACCGCCCGAATCAGTCAATATCGGTCCTTGCCAATTCATAAAGTTGTGTAAACCACCATGTTCACGCATCACTTCCATACCTGGGCGTAACCATAAATGGAATGTGTTACCTAATAATATTTCGGCCTTACTATCACTTACTTCTTCAGGGGTCATCCCCTTCACAGTGCCGTAAGTACCTACTGGCATAAACGCCGGTGTTTCAACGGTACCACGTTCAAATTGTAATTGACCGCGACGCGCGCGTCCGTCGGTGTTCTTTAACTCAAATTTCATATTAAATCCCGTCAGAGAAACAGTCTGACATTTCTTTCATTACTCTAGATGTGAAGCCACCCCTACTGTTTTTCAAGGGGGTAGCAATGATATTTCTACCGCGCTAATGCTTTAGGCGTTTTTTTCGGCTTAACTTTGTTTCTTTTCTATAAACATTGCATCACCATAACTGAAGAATCGATACTCTTTTTCAATGGCATGGTGATATGCTTTCATTACATTGTCATAGCCAGCGAATGCACTAATTAACATAATCAGCGTTGATTCTGGTAAATGAAAGTTTGTCACCATGGCATCAATCACTTTAAAGTCGTAACCAGGATAAATAAAAATATCACTGTCATCATAAAATGGTGCAATCAACTCACCGTCTTCTAATGCCCTGTTTGCAGCACTTTCGATGGATCGCATCGATGTGGTCCCAACAGCAATCACACGAGAGCCAGCAGCTTTAGTCGCTTTTATCTGCTCGCACACCTGCTCAGAAACTTCAATATACTCTTTATGCATTTGATGCTCGGCAATCGTTTCAACACGTACGGGTTGAAACGTACCCGCACCAACATGCAAAGTGACAAAGGCGATATTAGCCCCTTTGTCTTTTAATTTTGCTAATACTTGGTCATCAAAATGAAGGCCAGCAGTTGGGGCAGCAACCGCACCAGGATTCTTGTTATAAACCGTTTGATAGCGCTCTTTATCACTATCTTCATCAGGACGGTCGATATAAGGAGGCAATGGCATGTGGCCAACTGACTCTAAAACTTCTAATACACCTCGGGCATCATCAAACTTTAATTCAAACAACGTATCGTGACGAGCGACCATCGTTGCCTTTACATCACCATCAAGAATAAGCTCTGTACCAGGTTTTGGTGTCTTTGACGCGCGAACATGAGCGAGTACACGATGCTCATCTAACATTCGCTCAACGAGCACCTCAATCTTTCCCCCAGACGCCTTGCGACCAAATACACGTGCAGGGATCACACGAGTATCATTAAAAATAACTAAATCACCAGGGTTTACTTTGTCGATAACATCAAGGAATTGACCATCAGTAAGCTCACCACTATTGCCATCAAGGCCTAATAAACGGCTGGCACTGCGTTGTTCTTGAGGGTAACGAGCAATTAACTGCTCAGGTAGTTCAAAGGAAAAGTCAGATACTTTCATTACTAAAAATCTTTAAAAAAACATATGCGGCGCTAGTCTATTATCGCGCTGTAGAATAAGCAAGCAAAGGGCGTAGTTTTTGC
Source organism: Psychrobium sp. 1_MG-2023 (assembly GCF_030689115.1). Classification (NCBI taxonomy): domain Bacteria; kingdom Pseudomonadati; phylum Pseudomonadota; class Gammaproteobacteria; order Alteromonadales; family Shewanellaceae; genus Psychrobium; species Psychrobium sp. 1_MG-2023. The sequence goes on from NZ_JAUYVJ010000002.1 coordinate 92,981, forward strand.
GAGGTCTTACTAAATTTAAAGCCTAAATAATGATTCTCATTATTTAGGCTTTATTGACAAGGGGAATTACTGACTGTGCAGAGAGACTAATAGCTCAGCTTCGGCTCTTGGCAAGTCACATTGTTGCATTAATTCTTCAACGGTAGCGCCAAGCTCTACCATCTTCATGGCCTGTCCATAAAGCTTAGCTTGTGGGTCACTACTTTGTTGCTGCACTAGTTTATCTTGCCGTTCCATCGCCTGTTGCAGCTTGCCTTCAACTTGTTGTACACGAGAACCAACGCCTACAGCACCACAGCGCATCTCATGTAGCTCACTCTTAAAACTGGCAATTTGCCGCTGCTGTTCTTTAAATAGCAGTTTAATTGCACAAACTTGACGTTGCGTCCGCTTATAGACCCACCAAATTACTAGGCCCAAAATAGCGGCAATGGTTAATGCCGCTATAGCAATAATTTCTATCATTTATATTTTTCCGATAGGCGCATTACTGCTTAAAATGATGCCATATCATCCCATTCGTCATCACTCAGTAGCTTATCTAAATCAACTAAGATAAGAAGCTCATCATCTCGGTTGCAGACACCTTTAATGAACTTAGCACTTTCATCCGTTCCAACGTTTGGCGCTAATTCAATCTCTGAAGCTTTCATATAAACCACTTCAGCAACGCTGTCGACTAAGATGCCAATCACTTGCTTATCCGATTCAATAATAACAACACGGGTGTTATCAGTAATATCAGCAGGCATCAGACCAAAGCGTGAACGAGTATCAATAACAGTTACAACACTACCACGCAAGTTAATAATCCCTAACACATATGATGGGGCACCAGGCACTGGAGCGATGTCACTATAGCGAAGTACCTCTTGAACCTGCATTACATTAACACCATACGTCTCATCTTCTAAACGAAACGTAACCCATTGCAACACTTCGTCATTGTCGACTGTATTGATTGATAATTCAGTTTCTGTATTCATTCGGGTCATTCCTCATTTTCTTTGAGCGATTATATCGACTCGTTTTGCTCAAATAATTCTATTAATGCATCTACGGATAATAAACCACACATCCGTTCTTTGACCGTACCAGCCAGCCAGGGGCATCTTGATAGCTCAGGACGCCATTTAATCTCATCATGGGTTAACTCGCTACTGTCAACTAAGCTATCACAAGCCAACCCCCAATTACTGTCACCTAATACAATAATATACTTATAATCAGTTGATTGTTCTAGTTGTGATTGATCTTTCTCAGGTAAAAGATACAGTGCAGTATCAATCACATTAATATTATGACCACGCTCTATTTGTATTCCTTTAAACCAATTCGGCTTACCGAATAGCTGATTGGTTTTCTTTAAAATATGAATCCCTTTAAGTTTAATTAAAGGGACTGAAAACATATATTCCCCTACCGTGAAATACAAAACGGGGAAGCGCTCATCAAGTTCTTGTTCTAAGACATTCTCGAGATGCTGCTTCACCTCAACAGCAAGTTCAACTTCTACCTCTGATTCAACCTTAACAACTGTCGCCGTGTTTTGCTGTGACTTTGCTTCAGGCTCCTCTTCAATAACAGGACTCACTTCATCGAGGATTTGTAAATCAATCAGATCTTTGTCAACCTCTACTTGAGGCGCAGCTTCGCTTACTTTAGCAAGCAATCGCTCCAATGGCTGGGTTTGAACCGCTGTATCTTCCGGTTTCTCGTCAAGTAATGTTGAGAAATAATCAGCCACAGCCTTAGTTGAACGGTTATCCATTTTTTACCTTAAACGTACTACAAATTAGCTTTCAGAAGCTTCTTGTGAAATTAATGTATCTAGTAATAAGCCATAAGCCACCACACCTCTGCTACGTGGGGCAAATTGCGGTAAAGGGATGTTCCTTTCACTCGCATCGCGAAACTTTGTGTCTATAGGAATAACTTTATCCCAAACACGACTCTCAAATTTCACTTTCATCTGTTCGAGTGCTTGAACACTCGCTTTAGTTCGACGATCGAACATTGTTGGAACAATAAGGTAATTATAGTGGTTACTATTAGAGCGTTGCATAATTAATAACGTTTTTATCATGCGCTCTAAGCCTTTAAAGGCCAAATATTCCGATTGCACCGGTACTATAATCCGACTACTACAGGCTAGTGCGTTGACCATGAGCACACCTAATACTGGAGAGCAATCAACCAATGCATAATCATAATCATCTTCTATGCCATGAAGAATCTTTTTTAAAATTAGTCCCATCCCCTCACGGTGACCCAATTCACGATCTAATGTTGCAAGAGCCATAGAAGATGGAATTAAATCAATATTCTCAACCTGAGTTTTTTGAATAACACGCTTGGTGAGTCTTTGGGTAAATTTTTCTGGGCAAGTGAATAAGTCATATAGAGAGTAATCAAGTTCATCACAATCAATGCCTAGCGAGAACCCCATAGAAGAGTGCGGATCAATATCAACCAATATAACCCGTTTGCCGCGTTTAGCCAGAAGGCCAGCGAGTGTCAGTGCTGTGGTTGTCTTTCCAACACCGCCTTTTTGATTGGCAATACTCCAAACTTTCACACTATAACTCCTGTGTTCGGGTCGTAACAAGCACCCCACCATTAGGTAAATCAATAACCTGAATGGAATTGGCTCCGCTTTGGCCAGAAATATTACTCGCCGAAGAAGCTTCCTCTTGAGGCTCACTAGTCGTTAATACCTGAGGTGTGGGTTTACGCCAACCGAACCGGCTAATCGCAATAACGACACGGCGGTTTCGCGCTCTATTTACAGCAGTATCATTAGCATTCTTAGGCTTATATTCACCATATGCTTCTATGGCTAATCGTTGTGGTTCAACATTCAAACGTTGCAATTCTTGTACAATAGCACTAGCTCTAGCAGATGACAGTTGCCAATTCGATTGAAACTGCTCATTATTGATTGGTTGATTATCTGTATAACCGCGGACGTGAACAAAGTTATTTGCAGGGGCAATAGTATTAATAACTTTAGCTAAGACCTCCTTTGTTTCATCTCGGGTTGCTGCACTACCGCTATCAAATAGTAAACCACTACTGAACTCAATTGTTAACCAATTATCATCCTGTTCTATTTTAGCGTAGCCATCCTCTAAAACCTCAAGTAAGTCTTCGGCTAATTTCTCTTTCATCGAAGAAAAGGGCGTACCTAATAATTTGGCATCAGTTTCAACTAGCTGACTATCACCTTCTACAGGTTCAGTACCGACTTCTTGAAGGAGGCCCTTATTGTATTGGTCCATTTCAGAGATTTTATCACCAGAAGTAAGAATTTCGTCACTGCTATTTTGTTGAACACTACCCTGACTGCCTTTTTTATCATCTACAAGGTGTAAAATTTCACCTAACGAATCTGATAAAATTGTATGTTTTTCTTCTTTTACTAACGCAAAGGCATATAAAACAACAAATAAGGCAAAAAGCAGTGTCATATAATCGGCATAAGACACTAACCAGCGATCCAAGTGCGTATCGTCTGTTACCCCACTACTTCTACGTCGGCTATTTAGCATACGCGATCTTATAAGCCTCTAGCCGTCGCTCAATACTGTTAGGGTTTTCTCCACGGTTAATTAGGAGGACCCCTTCTAAAATCATTTCATAATAAAGAGCGGTTTGAAAAACTTGACGACGTAACTTGTAGTGAATTGGTAAATAAATGAGGTTGGCAAAGCCGACGCCATAAATGGTCGCAACAAAAGCCGTTGCTATACCACCACCTAATTGAGTCGGTTGATCTAAGTACTGCATAGATTGAATCAAGCCTAATACAGCACCTAAGATGCCTAATGTTGGGCTATAACCCCCCATTGCCTCATACACTTTAGCACTATGACCATATTCATCTCGTTGAAAGTAAATCCGGGTTTCAATAGTTTCTCTAATGTGTTCAACTTCCGCACCGTCGATTAAGAGCATCAAACATTCTCTAATCAACGGATCTTTTTCATTATCCAATTCATTTTCTAACGGTAAGAAGCCTTCCGCACGAGAGATGTGCCCCCAGCGAAGCAAGGTATTAATACGCTCTTCAACGTCATACTCTGGCGGAAAAACCACCCATTTAAGCATGGTAAAGCTACGAACAAATTGATGCCATGGCGTTTGAATCATCACCGCGGCAAGTGTCCCTACAAGCACTATCAGTAAGGCTGGTCCATTATAGAGTGTGGCTAGCGCCCCCCCTTCTAATAATTGTCCACCAAGAATAGCCACAAAGGCTAACACCAAACCAAATATGCTTAATCTATCCATGCAGCATCTCTTTTACTAAACTTTCACCAATGGTCTCAAGCGGTAAAACTTTGCTAGTTAATCCAGCACGTTTTACCGCTTGAGGCATACCATAGACAACAGAGGTCGCTTCGTCTTGCGCCCAGACCGTTGCTCCTTTGGTATTTAATAACTTAGCCCCATCACAGCCATCAGCCCCCATACCAGTAAGTACTAAGGTCATGACATTCCCTTCATGATTTTTAGCGATAGAAGCAAAGCTAACGTCAGCGCAAGGTTTGTAGTTTAAATGGGAAGGGCCTTCAGTCACTTTAAGTCGGTTACCTCGCTCAAAAAGCATCTGCATACCACCAGGGGCAAGATATGCATGACCAGGCTTAACAATGTCACCATTGGTGGCTTCTTTAACTTTAATTTTACACAAACGGTCAAGCCTTTCAGCAAAGGCACCTGTAAAAGCCCCTGGCATATGTTGAACAAGCAAGATCGGATAAGGGAAATTTGCTGGCAACTTGCTCAGTACCGCTTGGAGTGCTACCGGACCACCAGTAGACGATGCTATCGCAAGCATGTTATATCGTTTTCCACTCGCTTTAGTAACGCTAGCATTACGGTCAACGGCTCGGCTATTGACCCGATTAGTCGTCGGGGTTCGTTCTAGTGGGCGCTTTAGTGGGGTTGTAGTCGTAGACCGTAACGAACTAGGTGGCGGTCTTGATGCAGGGCTAGCTGCAGGACGTGTTCGAATGGTACGTCTTGCAATGGCTTTGATTCTTTTGGTAATTAGCTCTGAAGCGACCTTTCCTGAACCAGCTATTTCTTCAAACTTTTTAGGTAAAAAGTCAGCTGCACCGGCATCAAGGGCATCTAATGTGGCTTTCGCTCCTTCATGGGTCAACGATGAAAACATTAGAATTGGCATTGGCTGTTTAGACATTATCTCACGAGTCGCATCAATGCCATTCTTAACAGGCATCTCGATATCCATCATCACTACGTCCGGCTTTAACGATAACGCCTTTTCAACACCTTCTTGACCGTTCTTTGCATAGTCAAGTACTTCTAAACCATCGGCTTTGGTGACAATCTCACCAATACATCGTCTAAAAAAATGTGAATCATCAACGATTAATACTTTGATGCCCATATAAACTAACCTCTTATAACTTTCTTTATACTTTTAATAATTGAAAGTTATGCATATTGTTTTAATAAACTTCCTATATCAACAATCAAGGCGATACTACCGTCACTTGTTATTGTTGCACCAGATATTCCTGGAGTTCCATGAAGCAATGCACCCAATGGCTTGATAACCACTTCTTCTTGACCAATTAACCCATCAACCACGAAGCCAACGTCTTGTTGACCAATTTGGACAATAACAACATGCCCTTCTGTTCTTTCGTGACTAGGGTCATAGCCTTTACTTAACCATTCATCGAGATAAAACAATGGAATTGCCTTATCACGGACTACAACAACCTTACGACCATCAACAATGTTTGTTTTAGTTAGGTCAAGATTAAATATTTCGTTGACCGCTGCTAAAGGCAACGCAAAGGTTTGCTCGCCCAATTGAACCATTAGTGTCGGCATGATTGCTAATGTTAATGGCACTGTGATTTTTAATGTCGTCCCCACACCTTTTTCAGATTGAATCTTAACGGTACCATTAAGCTGGGTAATCTTTGTTTTAACAACATCCATCCCCACACCGCGACCAGAAATATCAGAGATTTCAGTCTTGGTTGAAAAACCGGGCGCAAAAATTAATGCATAAGCATCTTCATCACTCATCCGTGCAGCAGACTCTTCATCAAGTACACCACGAGAAATTGCGATTGATTTTAACTTTTCAGCATCCATACCAGCACCGTCATCAGTGATGGCGAGCAAAATATGGTCACCCTCTTGTGAGGCTGATAATACGACAGTACCGTTACGTGGTTTACCATTAGCTTCACGATCATCCGGCATCTCAATACCATGGTCGACCGAGTTTCTTACTAAGTGAACTAGCGGGTCTGCAAGCGCTTCAACTAAATTCTTATCTAGATCGGTATCTTCACCCTCCATCGTGAGAGTGATATCTTTTTTAAGTGTTCTCGCCATATCTCGAACGACTCGAGGGAAGCGCCCAAAAACTTTCTTAATCGGCTGCATGCGAGTTTTCATCACTGACCCTTGTAGATCAGCTGTAACATTATCGAGATTAGCAACCGCTTTAGACATTTCCTCATCGCCACTGGTTAAACCAAGGCTAACTAACCGATTCCGAACTAATACTAGCTCACCAACCATATTCATGATCTCATCGAGCCTTGCGGTATCAACGCGAACGGTTGTTTCTGCTTGTGGTGTAGCAGCTGCTTTTTTCGGCGCAGTTGCGGATGCTTTCTTCGGAGCAGCGGCCACAGGAGCCTTTTTCGGTGCCGGGGCTGGTGAAGGTGCTGCTACAGTGGGTGTCGCTTGCGAAATAGCTTTAGGTGTTGGTTCGTTCTTTTTAGCCGCCTGTAGCTCATCGAGTAGTGCTTCAAATTCTGCATCATCGATTTCATCATCTGTCTTTGATTTCGCTGATTCAGCAACAGGCTTGGTGTGTACCTGGTTTACAGTATTTTCAACTGAAGATGGCGAACCCTTTTCACCATGAAGCTGATCGAGGAAAGCTTCAAACTCTTCATCTGAAATTTCTTCGGAGTCCGACGATGCTGGAGTGACTGAAGCTTTAGCAGCAGTTGGAGAGCCAGCGCCATGAAGCTCATCGAGTAAGGCCTCAAATTCATCATCGGTAATTTCGTCATCAGAAGCAGGAACATCAGTGGACTCATCCTTAACGATAGGTTGTTTCTTACCTGCCTCTAGCTCATCTAATAATGCTTCAAATTCATCGTCAGTTATTTCATCGCCATTACTTTCGACAGCAACTGTCTCCGGCTCTGGTTCAGGTTCAGGTTCAGGTTCAGGTTCAGGCTCTGGTTCCGGTGCTGGCTCTTCAGCACTTTCCGGTTTGCTTAGCCTTTCAAGTTCTTCAAGTAACCGAGGCTCCGCAGGGCTTAATTCTTCGCGTGCTTTAACCAAGGTAAACATGTCGTTGACAGTATCAAGACCCTCAAGAATGACATCCATCAACTCTGGCGTGACACTTCGTTGACCTGTTCTTAACAAATCAAAGATATTTTCAGCGCCGTGACAAACATCAACAAGCTCTTTTAACGACATAAAGCCTGCACCACCTTTGATGGTGTGAAAGCCTCGGAAAATAGCATTTAATAAATCAGAATCTTCCGGGTTATTTTCTAGCTCAACAAGCTGTTCTTGTAAAAGCTCTAATATTTCACCCGCTTCTATCAGGAAATCTTGGAGTATATCTTCATCAACATCAAACGACATAGTTTGCGTCCTTTTAAAATCCTAGGCTAGAAAGCAAATCATCAACATCATCTTGTCCTGAAACAACATCATGCTGTTTTGATTTTGCGACAACGGGCCCTTCAGCTTCAATACAGTTATCAACGCGATCTAATTGCTGTTCGTCATCGTAATGACCAAATAGCTTTAAAATACCAATCAAATTCTCTTCAACATCTTTTACTAAATCAGTTATTTTGTGAAGTACTTGCCCGGTTAAATCTTGGTAACCTTGAGCGAGCACAATGTCATTTAGCTTGGTATTTAATTGTTCAGCATCGTTAACTGATTCTGAAAAATACTTATCTAAAGTAGTACAAAGCATCCTGAACTCATCCACTTTAATCTTACAATCTTTCAAACGCTCCCAAGATGGTAAGATCTCATTAACTGTGGCCTGATGCTTCTGAGCTAACGGAATACACTCATCAACTGCATCCATTGTTTGGTTTGCCGCTTGAGAGGTCATCTCAACGACATAAGACAGACGTTCTTTTGCATCCGGCAATGACGATGAAACAAATGATGAAAAGCGCTCATCAATACTCATATTACTCAATGAGTCGTGCAGTTGACGAGTTAACTTGCCGACACCAACAAAGATGTCTTGCTGCATTTTATGGCTAGCTTGTTCAATAATTTCATTAGCAGACGCAACCTGCCCCTGCTCTAACGCAGAAACAAGTGATTTAGCCTGCTCTAACGAGATATAAGAATTCTCATTATCAGTCATAAGAATATCCGTGTTATAGCTTAAGATTCAATTCGTTGAAAAATCTTATCAAGCTTTTCTTTTAATGTCCCAGCAGTAAATGGTTTAACAATGTATCCGTTTACACCTGCTTGAGCCGCTGCAATAATTTGTTCACGTTTTGCTTCTGCCGTTACCATTAATACAGGTAGATGCTTTAGCTTTTCGTCAGCACGAATATGCTTTAACAAATCAATTCCTTGCATACCTGGCATATTCCAGTCGGTCACTACAAAGTCAAAATCACCTTCTTTAAGCATAGGTAGTGCAGTCGCACCATCATCAGCTTCTTGGGTGTTTGTTAAACCAAGATCTCTTAATAAGTTCTTAATAATTCGTCTCATTGTTGAAAAATCATCAACAACCAGTATTTTCATGTTTTTATCCAAAACGCTCTCCACTATTCAAACTGCAATTCCTTATGCAATCAGCTCCAATTATTTAAACGCCCTTTCAGACGAACCATTGCTTGCGAGTGAATTTGACTCACTCGTGACTCACTCACATTTAAAACTTGCCCTATTTCCTTCAGGTTTAATTCTTCATCGTAATACAATGATAAGGTTAACGCTTCCTTTTCAGGTAACCCTTTAATCGCTTCAGCTAATGCTGTCTGAAAACGTCCAGACACAGCATGGGAATAAGAGTCATCCGATTCAGCCTGTCCATCAACAACCAATACATCTTCAGACACACCCAGATCGTCCATGCCGATTATTTTTCCTGATGCTATATCATTAAGCATTTGTGCATATTCGTCTAGGTTAATTCCTAATTTTTCTGCAATTTCATGCTCTTTAGCATCCCTTCCGTGCTCTTTTTCTACCTCGTCGATTGCTTTTTGTACTGCTCGACTATTTCGGTGTACCGAACGAGGAACCCAATCGCCACGTCTTATTTCATCAAGCATTGCACCGCGTATTCTTATACCAGCAAAAGTTTCAAAACTTGCACCTTTAGAACCGTCAAAGTTTTTCGCAGCTTCGAGTAACCCGATCATTCCTGATTGAATTAAATCGTCTAGCAACACACTGGCAGGAAGTCTTCCTTTTAAATGATGTGCTATTTTTTTCACTAGACCAGCATGAGCTATCACTAACTGATCATTGTTCTGAGATGTTTGAGCGTATGCCGCTGCTTTACTCACCAGAAACGTCTCTGTTATTAGAACGGTTATCAACTAATTGCTCAATAAAGAACTCCAGATGACCGCCAGGCTGATTTGGTATAGGCCAACTTTGCACTTTATTAGCTAAACTTTTATATGCTAACGATGCTGGTGATTGAGGAAACAGATCTGTTATCAGTTTTTGCTTTCTCACCGAGCGTCGAACATTCTCATCAAATGGAATCGTTGCACATAACTCTAAGGCCACATCCAAGAATCGATCCGTTACTCTTGTAAGCTTAGCAAATAATTCCTGACCTTCTCGTAAATTACGTACCATGTTTGCAACAACTTTAATTCTAAACACACCATGCTCACGTGATAATAGTTTAATTAAAGCATATGCATCAGTGATTGAGGCAGGTTCATCACAAACAACTGCAATTACATCTTGAGAAGCTCGAGCGAAACTGACCACCATGTCAGAAATGCCTGCGGCAGTATCAACAATTAATACATCAAAGTCATGGCGCATTTCACTGAACGCACGAATCAAGCCAGCATGCTGGGCAGGCTCAAGTTCAACCATCGATTGTGAACCCGATGTCGCAGGAATGATACTTATCCCCTGTGGACCATGAACAATAATATCATCGAGCTCGCACTCACCTGATAACACATGTGACAGATTCTTTTGCACGCGCAAGCCTAACATTACATCAACATTAGCTAAGCCTAAATCAGCATCCAGCACCAAGGTTCGTTTACCTTGTTGCGCAAGAGCCGCTGCAAGATTTAACGACACGTTGGTTTTACCAACACCGCCCTTACCGCCAGTAACTGCAATTACTTTAATCATTTTTGGTTGAGTCATTTTTCTTAAACCGCTTGCTTGATCCACTTAAATTGCCTATCTATTAAAACTGGAGAATGATGAAGAGTCATTATTTGCTGTCATTTTATCTTGAACCTGACTTAATTGCTCTATCACATTGTTAATTAAACTATTGAGATCGGCTACACCTATATCTTCAGGCACTCGTTGCCCATTTGTCAAATAACCAATAGGTAATGAATGGCCAATCGCCACACTTAAAATTTCACTTGCGCCAATAGCTTCATCCATTTTAGTGATGATACAGCCTGCTAATGGCATTTTTCTAAACTGAATAATAGCTTCCTGCAGTACTTTACGCTGGGCAGTCGCCGGTAAAACCAAATAACTTCTGATATTGACATGACTGGAGTTCATCAGGGTCGCAAGCTGTTCACTTAAACGTAAATCTCGTTGCCCCATACCAGCAGTATCTATTAGCACGAGTCGTTTTTGACGGCATTGGTAAATCGCATCGGCTAGTTGCTGTGCATCTTTGGCTACTTTAACTGGACACCCTAGAATTTTTCCATAGGTATTCAACTGCTCATATGCGCCAATACGATAACTATCTGTCGTTATCATCGCGATTTGGTCACTACCATATTGCATTGCAAACCTTGCAGCAAGCTTTGCCACTGTGGTCGTTTTTCCAACACCTGTTGGACCTAATAACGCGACGACACCACCTTGCTCAAGTACGTCATTATTCGTTGTCGAAATACGTTTGAGCAACGTACTAGCAATAATTTGTTTCGCCTGTTCAAACGTAGCGTCAGGACGCACATCAACAACCAGTTGCTGCGCAACATCAGCCTCAAAACCCATATCACAAAGTTCTGCAGTAAGCATGGCTCTTAACGGGTCTCGACGATTAACATCTTGCTCCATCAGCCCACTGACTTGATGTTGCAATAATTGTCTCATTGATGCCATTTCAGCACGCAACTCTTCAATGGCGGGGTTTTCTTGTTGAATTGCTGGTTCGCGCTCATATGCCTGACTGGTCGCCGTCTGTGGCGATATTGAAGCTGGCTTTTGTAAAGCTTGCGCCCATTCAGGCAGGTTATCCGCGACAGTATTTGGCAATGTAGCTGTGACAGGTTCTGTTGGCTGGTTGTCAGCTGAACTTGCGCCCTGCCCAGACATTGCATTAATTGGCATTTGATTATTTGCTATCTGCTGTGCTTGTTGCTTAATTAAACGCTGCTGAAACCCTGATAGTGACAGTTGATCATCACTTGGCTGGCGACTATTATTGCTCTGTGAGTTCCCTGCGCCATATTGTTGCATAGCAATTTGTGCTTGTGCCTGTGCAGAGAAATTAGCCACAGGCTGTTCAGCTTGCTCAAAACGATCTGCCATAACTTCGCTTGGAGCAGCAACTGTCTGTGACGAAGCAGGTTTCGGCGAAGCTTTAGGTAATACTGCGTTATTGTCTTCATCAACTGCAGCAACAATCTCAACACCGCCATCAACTTTTTTGTTAGACATAATTATCGCATCAGGCCCTAACGCGATCTTGATTTCATCAAGCGCTGAGCGGATATCTTTTGCGACAAAACGTTTAATCTTCACCGTTATTCCTCAATTATTGCCCTACCGAACTAACAACTTTAATTTGCTTGTCGTCTGGAATTTCTTGATAAGACAATACTTTTAATCCTGGTATCGTGTTTTTAACAAACCGTGATAATGTTGATCTTAATACACCTGAAGTCAATAAGATAGCAGGCATTCCCTCTAATTCTAGCTGTTCTGTGGCAGTTGCTAAAGATGTTTGTAATCGTTCAGCCAAACCAGGCTCCATCCCAGCGGCGTCTCCACCAGTAGCCTGCATAGATTGGTGCAACATCTGTTCCAGATCTGGCGCTAGTGTTATAACAGCTAATTCAGACTCTACCCCATTGATTTCTTGGACTATTAGTCGTTTTAACGCGATCCTTGCCGCCGCAGTTAAAACGTCAGGCTCTTGACTTTTTGCGCCATATTCAACAAGTGTCTGAATAATTGTTCGCAGATCTCTTATAGGCACGCCTTCGTGTAGCAAGTTTTGCATCACTTTAACAACGACACCTAATGGCAGAATATCTGGCACAAGACCTTCAACTAACTTAGGGTATTGACGCTGCAAGATATCTAGCAGGTTTTGAACTTCTTCATGTCCTAATAACTGCGATGCGTTATTAGTCAATAATTGACTGATGTGTGTAGCAACAACTGTTGCAGGGTCAACCACAGTATAGCCTAGCGTTTGCGCATGTTCCCGTTGCTCAGGCATGATCCATACCGCCTCTAAGCCAAATGCCGGATCCGTTGTTTTAACACCATCAACTTGACCAAAAACCTGACCTGGGTTGATTGCTAGTTCACAATCATGTCGGATTTCCGCTTCACCGATAGTCACGCCCATTAATGAGATTCGGTAGCTATTCGCATTTAAGTCCAAATTGTCACGAATATGTACTGCAGGAACTAAGAAACCATATTCCTGAGATAATTTCTTTCGGACCCCTTTAATACGCGATAATAATTCACCGCCCTGACCAACGTCTACTAACGGAATCAAACGATAGCCTACTTCAAGTCCAACAACATCAACTTGATTTACATCATCCCAACCCAACTCTTTAACCGGTTCAGTCGCTTTGGGCACTGGCTTTCCGTCAGGACTGGTCGCAAGCTCACCTTTTGCTTGTAGTTGATGTTGCTTTTTATACAAGAAATAACCAATTCCTAATGAAATAAACGCCATAGATAAAAACGCAAAATGAGGCATTCCCGGTACGATACCCATTACGAATAATAAACCACCAGAGACTAATAAGGCCTTTGGGTTACCCAACATTTGGCTATAAACGATAGTACCCATGTCTTCAGATTCATTTTGACGAGTCACCATTAATGCCGCGGCAATCGATAATAATAGCGAAGGAATTTGAGCGACTAAGCCATCACCTATCGTTAACAAAGTATAGATCTCAACCGCTTCACCAAAGCTTAAGCCATGCTGAACCATCCCGATGACAAACCCGCCTAAAATATTAATTACTAATATTAAGATGCCAGCGATTGCGTCACCTTTTACGAACTTAGATGCACCATCCATTGAACCATAAAAATCAGCCTCTTTCGTCACCTCTGCACGACGATCTCTAGCCTGATCTTGATCAATAATACCAGCATTTAAGTCGGCATCGATGGCCATTTGTTTGCCCGGCATTGCATCTAGCGTAAAACGAGCGCTCACCTCCGAGATACGTCCAGCCCCCTTTGTCACTACCGCAAAATTAATAATCACAAGAATAAGGAAAACAACTAAACCTACGGCATAGTTTCCGCCAATAACTACAGAGCCAAAGGCTTCAATTACTTTACCTGCGGCGTCTCCGCCTTCATGCCCTTCAAGTAACACCAGACGTGTTGAAGCAACATTTAATGCGAGGCGTAATAGTGTGGCAATTAAGAGTACACTCGGAAATGACGCAAAGTCTAACGGGCGTAGTGCGTAAATGGCGACAAGTAAAACAACAAGAGAAAGAGAAATGTTAAAAGCAAATAATGAGTCGAGCAGAAAAGTGGGCATCGGCAATACAATCATTGCTAATGTTGCCAACACGAGTAAAGGTGTTGCAATGCCTTTGAATATCGCCGAGTTATCAGAAGCAACTTGCGATAGTTTTGCTTTTAAATCCATTGTCTAATGGGTACCTACACAGATGACTATTAAATAGAGCAATACCAATAAATCACATTGGTATAACTATTAAGTAAACAACCCATAATAGCAATAAACAAGCCAATAAAATATATGATATAAATATTATTAACATAGAAATAACAAGCAATTAGTCAATAGTCAAGGACTCATCAACCTGCGTCAATAACTTGTCACAGTCAATTTGGTGTTGTGTGAATATGAAAGCGTTGTCGCAACAACCACATACAACAATTATAGAGAAATACCACGTCATCTCAGCATTCTAATTGACCACTTAAGTGATGGTTAAATAAGCTAATGCTTCAGGTCATCTGGAATGTCGAATTCATTAGGGAGTTTAGTCGGCCTACGCCCTTTTCGTTTTTGAAACTGCTCTAATTGAAAAACATAAGCTAAGACTTGAGCAACAGCCCCAAACAATCCATCTGGAATTTGCTCATCAATTTCAGTTGTGTGATATATAGCGCGGGCCAATGCGGGGCTAGCGACTAGCGAAACATTATTTTCTCGCGCAACTTCTCTGATCCGAAAAGCAACTTGATCGACCCCTTTAGCGACTACAATTGGTGCTCGGCTTCCCTCAGTATCGTATTTCAATGCTACAGAAAAGTGAGTGGGGTTGGTAATAACCACATCAGCATCTGGGACATCTTGCATCATTCGCCGTTGAGACACTTCACGCTGTAGCTGACGCTGCCTGCCTTTAACTTCAGGCTTACCTTCAGTGTTTTTAAACTCATCCTTCACCTCTTGCAGTGTCATCTTAAGCTCTTTTTTATGTTTAAAGATTTGATAAGGAGCATCGATCACTGCAATAAGTAATAATGAACTACACAAAATAATAAATATCCACAATAGGATATCTAAGGCTTCAATCACATTAAGGGGGAAGTTAGTTTGACTTAATTGTAAGATACTGGGGAAATAAAAGGTGAGTAAAAGCCAAGCGAGTGTTGATATAACCGCAAATTTCCCTAAAGACTTTAATAACTCAACGAGTGCCTGAGTACCAAACATTCGCTTAAAACCCTGAACGGGACTCATTTTTGATAGTTTTGGCCTAGCAGCATCAAAACTGAATGTAATTCCGCCAAGAGTGGTACTACCAATAAAGCCAAAAATAAACAGAGTGATAATAAAGCCAAGTAACGGCCAACTTATTAAAGTAAACACTTCAGCCCACATCAAACCAAACTGGCTTGTATCAAAGGCCTGTTCACGCTTGATGGTGAACATATTTTTCATCACATGATAAAGCGACATTGCAATCGCACTACCAAAAATATACATCGATGCAGCAGATGCAATCAGAACAGCAGCCGTTGCTAACTCTTTTGAACGCGGCACCTGCCCTTTGTCACGAGCTTGTTGCAGCTTCTTGGGGGTGGCCTGTTCTGTTTTTTCCTGACCGCTACTTTCTGCCATTTACGCCTCGTTATCTTAGCCAAACAACATTTAAAAATCACAACGAGTATTGATAACCTGACACATCATCTCAATACCTCGAATCCATTGCGAGTCAAAATGAGACATCACAGTATCCAATGTTAACCATAATACTAACAAGCCCGCTAACATGGTGACAGGAAAACCAATAGAAAAAATATTTAACTGTGGTGCAGCACGCGTCAAAATACCGAATGAAAAGTTAATCACCAATAGTGCAACCATCGCAGATATTGACATCGCCAATGCAGCAGTAAACATCCACACCCCCCATCGCGCCACTTTCTCAAAAGTCACTCGAGTCAAGCCATCAACACCCACCGGTAATGTATCAAAGCTCAAAACCACCATTTTGATCATTGCTAAATGACCATCCACTGCGAAAAACATCAAGGTAGCTAATAATAAAAAAAACTGACCAACAACAGGAACATTTTGACCCGAGCCAGGATCAATCATAGACGCAAAACCTAAACTGGTTTGCATACCAATGACCTGTCCCGCAACGACAAATGCTTGCATCACCAGCACAGAAATAAAACCTAAAGCAACGCCGATTAGCACTTGCTGTACAACAATAATAAAACTTGATATCGAAAACAGATCAACTTCAGGCATCGGGCCTAGCGTGGGTGCAACGACGATAGTAACAGCAACTGAATAAAGTAAGCGAATGCGTGTAGAAAGGTTTTTGCTACCGACACCAACCATCACCATAAACATGCCCGCGATTCGACAATAGGGCCAAAAGTAACTGGCTACCCACATCATAATCTCACTTTCATACAGTGTCATAATTAGCCAATAACCATCGGGATTTCTTTAATCATGCCAATAGTAAAGTCCATCAGTGTCTGCGTTATCCAATGCGCACCAACAATCAGTGTCAATAAGGTTACAATCAAACGCGGTAGGAAACTTAATGTTTGTTCATTGATGGATGTAGCCGCTTGGAACACAGCGACGATAAGGCCGATAATCAAACTTGGAACGACTATCGCCGCAACTAACAGCATCACAATATAGAGTGCATGCCTAAATATATCGACAAAAACTTCAGGTGACATAATGACTCCTTACAAGACTTTTCGTCACAAGCCGAAACTATTAGCTAATGTTCCCATGACTAATGACCAGCCATCAACCAAGACAAATAGCATTAATTTAAATGGCAATGATACAATCATTGGCGATAACATCATCATACCCATGGCCATCAAGACACTGGCAACAACTAAGTCAATCACCAAGAATGGAATAAATAACATAAAGCCTATCTGAAAAGCTGTTTTAAGCTCACTGGTAATGAACGCCGGAATAAGTACTGTCATCGGAGCTTGTTCTGGTGACGTTACGTCATTGCGGTTTGCAATCTCTAAAAAGGTTTTTATGTCACTATCGCGTGTTTGCGACAACATAAACTCTCGAATAGGCCCTTGAGCAAGCTCTAGAGCCTGTAACGCACCAACTTGCTCATTAACATACGGCTGTAAAGCCGTTTGATTAATCTTATCTAACACTGGCGACATTATAAATAAACTTAGAAACAACGCTAATCCGATAATCACTTGATTCGATGGCGACTGTTGCAAACCCAACGCTTGTCTTAAAATTGATAATACCACAACGATACGAGTAAAGGATGTCATCATAATAACGACGGCAGGGATAAAGCTTAACGCCGTCATTAATGCGAGTACCTGCAAAGTTATACTATAACTTTGCGTCCCATCATCATTAGGGATCACCGTAACCGCCGGTAAGCCAGTGTCTGCCAGTAATGACGGAGAGATAAATAACGCGATCAGTATTAGCGCAAAACGCATTATGACTTTTCCTTTTTCACAGCAGCTAAAATAGCACTAACATTGAGTTTTTGGTCCACTTTTGGTTCTTCATCGGTGATTTTATTTGGAAGCTTCTCAAGTAAGTTTACCTGTTGAGCCGTGACACCAAGTAGATATTGTTTACCATCGACTTCAACAACGACAACTCGCTCTTTTGTTCCCAACGGTAAGTTTGCAACCAAGCGAATCAAACGTTGACTTGTTGGACTTAACTTTAGTTTCTTCACCATAAAAGCTAAGGCAAAAATCAAACCAAGCACAATAGCCAAAGAAGCTATCATATTTAGATAGTCTGGAGCAGCTTGTTCTGCAGCGTATGCCGAAGAACATAGGCCAGCTGATAAAAATAATACCTTAGCGCAATTTTTTAATACGTTCAGTTTGACTAATAACATCTGTTAAGCGAATACCAAATTTATCATTTACAACGACCACTTCACCATGAGCAATCAAGGTGCCATTAACCAACACATCCAGTGATTCACCAGCCACACGATCAAGTTCAATTACCGACCCTTGATTTAATTGCAACAGGTTCCTGATAGTAATGTTTGAGCGTCCAACCTCCATAGAGATTGTTACAGGAATATCTAAAATAGCATCTAGCTTTTCGTTTCCTGTCGTGCTTTCACCACCAGCACCGTCCCCATCCAGTTGTTCTAACTCTACGGGTTCGGCATCTTTAGACTCTTGTTCAGCTTGTTCAGCGAGGGCATCAGCCCAATCATCCATATCACTCATTATGACATCTCTCTATTCTTTATCTTCAGACACTTTTCGTTGAAGTAGTTGAAACTCTGATTTTTGCGATTCTGGCCGAGGAATAATTGAGGTCACCTTTAAACCATAATTATCATTTACTTGGCCTAGCTTACCACGAAACGAAGGAAGCTCCTCGGCTTTTATAACAAGCTCATCGGGCATTTCAAATGGGATCACATCACCCGCTTTCATTTCCATGATTTGACGAAGTGTGAGATCAATTTCACCAAGATTGGCTTCAAGCTCAACTTCAACATCCATGATCTCGTCTTTTAGTGCCGCACTCCAGCGTTGGTCTGTATCTTCTTTATCGCTTTGTACACCAGCATCGAGCAACTCTCGGATTGGCTCAAGCATCGAGTAAGGCAATGCGATGTGAAAATCTCCGCCACCACCATCGAGTTCGATATGAAATGAGCATACAACAATAACTTCTGTCGGGCTCACTATATTAGCCATTGAAGGGTTCACTTCAGAGTCTAAATACTCAAACTCAACATCCATCACCGGAGCCCAAGCTTCCATATAGTCTTCAAAAACTATTTTTAACAATAATTGAATAATTCGGCGCTCAGTAGGCGTAAATTCACGGCCTTCTATTTTCGCAGGGTAACGGCCATCCCCACCAAAAAAGTTATCAACTAAAATAAACACTAAACGTGCTTCTAGCGTGATTAGGCCCGTGCCTTTGAGAGGGCGAAAACGGACCATGTTTAAACTGGTAGGCACAAACAATGTATGAATATATTCGCCAAACTTCAGCATCTGAACACCATTGATTGATACTTCAGTAGTGCGACGCATTAAGTTGAAAAGACTGATCCTCAAGTGTCTCGCAAACCGCTCGTTAACCATTTCAAGCGTTGGCATACGACCACGTACGATGCGATCTTGTGAAGAAAAATCATACTCCGCAGCACTATCACCGCCGCCACCTTCATCAACTTCATCTTCATCGACATCGTCAACACCATGAAGTAACGCATCGATTTCATCTTGACTGAGTAGATCGTTCACACTATATCCCTACCTGAGTTACCGGCAAACGTGACGGTAACTATTAATAAAAAATAACAAACCGCTGTAAAGCAGCAATTTATTGCATTACAAAGCCAATAAATAGCACTTGTTCTACCACTGAGTTACCAACAATCGGCTCTAGCGCTTTTTGAACCGCTTCTAGAGCGTTTTGTCTTAACTCTTGCTTACCAATATTTGTTGATAGTTTTTCTGCATTTGAACTGCTAAAGACAGTTAATAAAGTATCTTCTATCAAAGGAATGTGTTTACGCGCTGCAGTATCATTTTCTCCACCACGTACCAATAACTGAACTTTAATTTGAACTAAACGGTCGCGGCCATAGCCCGGCACATTAAAAACAAATGGTCGTGGCATTCCAACATAGAAAGCATCACCAACAGTAGCTTCTTCAGCTTCTTGTTCTTCTGGTTCAACTTCCTCGCCTGGTAAAGTCTCTCCATCTACCATTTCAGTCGTAGGTTCATCGCCTCCCATCAAAAAGAAGTAAGCACCAGCACCGCCACCAATCAATATAATTAGTACTGCGGCAATGATAATTATCATTTTCTTTTTGCCGCCCCCTTGGGCTTCTTCATTTTCAACTGCATCATCTGCCATGATATTTCCTCACGATAAAAATTTTGTTAAAACTAACATAAATTACTTTTTGATCCTATGAAGATATTACCTTAAGCATAATAATCTATGCCATTGGCAGATTGTTTATGCAATGTAAGGGTCACGGCACTCTGGTCAGACTCAAAATCATCATCGCTTTCACCACCTTGCCACGCGTCATGTTCATTAGAATCACCCTGTTGTTGCTGCTGAACATCACTTTGGTTAAGCGCAATACCTTGCTCTTGTAGCATATCTCTGAGCTTAACCATTGCTTGTTCTAACATATCTTTAGCCGTTGGATTTTGCACTTGGAACTGAACGTTCAGTTGATCTTGCTGCATTTGAATACGCACTGACATAGCACCGAGTTCTTCAGGGTCTAAGTGAATGACTGCATTAGACACACCTCCATTTGCCATCATCGTAATCCGTTCTTTCAATTGTGTCGCCGCAAACTGCTCATGGAGTGGTAATTTTTGCTGCAATTGCTCAGATAGCTGTTTTGGGGTTAATGGCTGAGATGGAGTCGACTGTGTCGATAGCTCTTGTTGATCAAGTCTAGCATTAACCGCAGAATTAGGTTGTTCGGTATTAGTAGCCGCAATTTGCGCCTGACGCCCCTGCGCATCAACTTGTTTTAATAATGATTCGAATAAAGACTGTTTTGTGGCTGGAGTCGTGGCGGCCTCTGCCACTTTAACCTCATCCGTTAATGATTGTTCTTCACTGGCTAATTTAAGCTCATTATCAACAGCACTACCTTTAGCCTTTATTACTTGTTCCCCTAAAATAGGGCTAGCAACTGCGTGTGCGGCTATTTTTGAAGTGCCATCTTGTGCTGTGGTATTAGCAGCTTGATTGGCCGTTTCAACCACCGTTTCTCCGCCAGTTAAGGTACTGAGTTTAGATTGATTAATTTGATTAAGCAGTTGTTGAGCAGCTTGAGTCCCCTTTTCAGCGGGCGTAGTAGAAGCATTAGCAACATCTGCCACTCGTAGACCGTTGTTAACCAAATTAATATCGTTTTCATCAATAGACGACTCTTGCGAATCCATCACTACCTCAGTGGTAAATGCGACCAACTGACTCTGTTGTTTAGGCGGCAGTTGCATTATCACATTGGTTAATTGTTGCTTAACATCGGTTATATTGGTGTCAGATTGCGGCTGCTTTAATGCCTGGTTCATGGCTTTTTCCAACGCAGAGATTTCAAAAGGCAACCCCTTCTCGCTAGACACAATCTGTCCATTTCTAACCGGCTCTAAAGCTTCAAGTTTAGCAATCACTTGTTCCAATGCTTTCTTTAATTCTGGCTTATCGGCTAATTGCCCAGACATAGCCTCTAATGTATTAACAAGCTGTTTGATTGGTGTCGTATCAGCCCCTACGCTGTCATGCCCGTGAGCACTTTTTGCAACAGATAAGGGTTGACCGCTCTCCCGACTATCATCACTCTCAACCAGACCCGGTTCACTGCTCTTACTCTCTTGCTTGCCAAGCATTGGACTGTTAATTACTTCACCACTGGCTTTGACAGAGCTATCATTAGATGCTTCTTTTGAGCTCAAGGTGGCAGCGGAATGTTCAGCTACTCTCTCTTTTGTGTCGACTTGACTGGCAATATCTCTTTGAAATTGAGTGTCACCTTGAACTTGGGTCGTTTGTTTCTGCTGAGTTTGAACACTTCCAGTTTCACCCTCTTGGCTTATCTCTTTTGAACGCTCTTGTTCGTTGGTGCGATTAATATCATGAGCGGCCTGAGTTTGCTTCGTGGGTTCTTGTCTATCAACAGCCTGCTGCTCAGATACTAATGAAGGTGACGCTCCTACGGCTGAGCGTTCGGTCACCGATTCGTTTTCCACTAAAGGTTGACTCTTACTGAACTCAGAGGAGACTTTCTCTTTATCAGTAACCAATCCCTGTGCATTGTCTCGAATGTCAATAGAGTTCTGTGTAACAGCTTGAGATTCAGTATCCGATTTTCCAACGTGTTCATACTCATCAGACGCTTTATCCATCTTACTTTCATGAGATGTCACCGCTTCACTTTCAACAATAGCCTTATTCGTTGCTATGATACCCTGAGTCTGAGGTTCGATACCCTTATCTTGACTGACGCGAGTCATTGACGGTTGCTCTAGTGAAGGCTCAGCGCTTTCTTCGATTATTTGAGCCTCTGTATTTTTTTGCTCAGTAGAAGGTGTCATTCCCTGTCTGGCTGGCGCGTCATCCATCGATGAAGTGGGTGCAGTTACAGCAGGTGCTGTTTGATTTCTTGCGCTCTCTTCATCAAATTCTTTGTTAAGATCTACGTCGGCAAGATATTTATCAATAATTTCCTCAGCAACTTTCTCACTTTGCTCAGACGAAAGGCGCTGCTCTTTATTTTCTTTATCGGCTGGTGGCTGAGTCTGTTCTGCGTTGGTATTCTCAGTTTGAGACGTTGATTTCGTGCGACCAGAACCACTCTCAATCTCTTGGTTAAGAATATCAGAAAATGAGACATCATCATGTTCATTACTAACTGCTTTACCAGCCCCAGCATACTCTGTTACAGACGACGAAGAGTCAGATTTCGCATTATTATTGGTTGCCATGGCGGCAAAGCTTGCCGAATTATCACGACTAACACCTAGCAAACCAGAAGATAGACTTTCGAGCATAATATTCCTCAACACTTCAAATAATACAACACCAACAAAAAACGTTATATTTCATCATATTATTTAGACTTAAGCCGTTCACGGGCTACGCTATTAGTAAATCGCATTAAACTTGATCTACTTTTGATAAATAAAATGCAATAAGCGTACCTAAATATAACAAGTTGGGACTTTATTTTTTTGTTCACTGAGCACAACGAAATAGGGACTAATAAATAGCGTTATCGCGCCCCTATTATGGCTTGAGGGCTTTGAATAAACTATGAGGAGGGGTTATTTTTACGGTAATAGGACATCATCGCAAACTCATCGGAGAGCTTTTGCTGTTGTTTCTCTTCTTTTTCAGCGTGTTGTTGTTGTTGCTTGTTAATTAAAAACTCAATTGAGTCGACGTATTGTTTGGCTTTACTCCAATCCTGTCGCCTTGAGTCAACCGCAATCGACGCTCTAGCAATCACATCACGCTGCTGGTTCATTGATTGATCTATTTTAGCTAAAAAGCCCTGCAACAAAATTAACTTATCAGCACTGACAGGAACAGTTGGATCGGGCTTCATCTGCCTTAAATAGTCTTTTTTATATTGAATCAATGAATCCATTTGCTGCTTTAGTTGATTTAATTGCTGCTGAGCCGCCGTTAACATTCGCAACTGCTCTTGCTCTTTCTTAGACGCCATTTCTTTGACGATGAGTAGTTGCTTGATATCAGCCATTATTGTAACGCGTCACCAAGTTGTGACAATGCCGTGAGTGACTCATCATACGGATGGCTTTCTTTCATCGTCTGCTGACAAAACGCTTCAATCACTGGATAGAATTGAATTGATTTATCCACTTTAGGATCTGCGCCTTGGATATAAGCACCAATAGAAATGAGGTCTTTATTCTGCTGGTACAGCGAATAATTTTGCTTCACGAGTCGAGCATACTGAACATGCTGATCACTCACAACCATCGGCATTACACGAGAAATCGATGCTTCTACGTCAATGGCAGGGTAATGACCCGACTCAGCGAGCTTGCGGGATAACACAATATGCCCATCTAAAATTGCTCGGGAAGCATCAGCAATAGGGTCTTGTAGATCATCGCCCTCAGTTAACACCGTATAGAATGCAGTAATTGAACCTTGAGTGTCACTACCATTACCAGCACGCTCCACCAGCTGAGGAAGCTTTGCAAATACTGACGGGGGATAGCCTTTTGTTGCAGGAGGCTCACCAATAGCCAATGCAATTTCACGCTGCGCCTGAGCAAATCGAGTTAACGAGTCCATTAGCAATAACACTTCCATTCCTTGATCTCGAAAAAACTCGGCAATTGATACAGCTGTTTCACAGGCTTTTAAGCGCATTAGCGGTGAGGTATCTGCGGGTGCGGCCACTACAACCGATCGTTTACGACCCTCTTCACCCAATATTTCTTCTATAAACTCTTTAACCTCACGACCACGCTCCCCGACAAGCCCAACCACAATAACATCGGCGCTCGTGCCACGGGTCATCATGCCAAGTAATACACTTTTACCCACACCTGAGCCAGCAAACAAGCCCATCCGCTGGCCTTTTCCGACTGTGATTAGCGTATTAATCGCCCGTATCCCCACATCTAATGGCTGGGAAATCGGCCTTCTGGCTAATGGATTTATTGGCTCTGCTTTGCCAGACATATGTTGTTTCGCTTTAATAGGCCCTAAACCGTCGAGCGGCTTACCAACACCATCAATCACACGCCCCAATAAATCTAGGCCAACCGGTAAGCCCTTTTGACCTAATAAAGGCTCAACCTTCGCTCCAGGCAGAACACCTTGTAATTCCTCACTAGGCATTAAATACAACACTTCACCGCTAAAGCCTACCACTTCAGCAGTTATGTAACCACTTAACGTTTCAACACGACAGAGGCTTCCTACGGGGGCACGACAACCAACGGCTTCCATCGTTAAACCAACAACGCGCCTTAATTTTCCAGACATAACAGGTTGAAACTGATTAACGCTTTCACTGTAATCTGTTAGCAGCTTGGACCAATTGGGCACACGAGGCAGATTAGCCATGCTCATTACCACCTTCCCTAGGGCTTCCTTCAGGGGCTTGAGCTTGCTCTATTGTTTGGTCATGGTGGGATGAGTCGGCCAAGGTTTGCTCTTCATTTGAATAAACTTGGCTATCAGTATATTGGGTGTTTGGGCGCTCTTGAGACTTAAAATCTTCAAAAACATGCTCAATCCGTTCTGTCAAAACTGATGATACAGAGCTACTTGGTGATTCAATAACACAGTCCCCATCTGATAATGATGGATCAAGCTGTAGAGTAATATGACGCTGACTTATCTCATCCTCAGTCCACACTTGTTTGAGGTACTCTGTATCCTGAGGGTTTAAACGCAATGTTAATGGCGAAGAGTCTTTTAATAAGACAAGGGCTTCACTTACCGCTTGCACAATCGGCTCATGGTGTTGTTTAACTTCAGTATGAATAACTTTCTTTGCCAAAACCATCGCCAAATGCAGCAATGATTGTTCAATCTCTTGCTCCTGTTTGGCAAGAGGAGTTTGTAAGCGTTCGAGTAAACTATCAATCAATGCGAGTTTGTGTTCCAATTCAGGTTGAATTGTGGCAAGCCCTTGCTCGCGTCCTTCCTCAACGCCTTGTTCCACACCTTGCTTGTACCCTTCTTCATGACCTTGAACGATACCTTGTGCAATCCCCTTCTCTAGCCCTTGCTCAAATCCTTGTTGCTGAGCTTGCTGTGTAATTTCTTCAAGTTCTTGTGCTGATAATGCACTCGGAGCCTGCACATCTTCAGTAACGACTTCCTCTTCCACCACCGCTTTTTTTTGGCTTAATTCCGCGACATTCATTCCTAGTGCATTAGTGCGGTCTTCGGCAACTTTTTCTGTAACATCTGGTGCGTACCATCGTTTTAGCAGTTCTAACTCTTCAGTAGAGGGTTTATACATTTCATTCGCCATTTTTAACCTTTACCTATGCCGCTAACGAATTATAAGAACTCGTCACCACCGCCGCCGCCAAGCATGATTTCACCTGAGTCGGCCAAGCGAGTTGCCACAGCAAGAATTTCTTTTTGTGCCACTTCGACTTCACTAACACGAATTGGCCCCATAGCTTCAAGATCATCCACCAACATTTCAGCAGCGCGTTTGGACATATTGTTAAGAAACTTATCTTTAAGTGCTTCATCAGCACCTTTAAGCGCTTTCATCAGATCGTCCGTTTGTACATCACGTAAAATTGCTTGGACACCACGATCATCAACGTCGATTAAATTCTCAAAGACGAACATCAAGTCTTGAAGTTTTTGCGCCATCTCCTCATCCGTATCACGGATAGAGTCCATTAACTGACCTTCAACATTGTTATCAAGGTAGTTCATGATATTAGCAGCAGATTTTAAACCACCCATTTTCGCCGCTTGTGCACCCGCTTGTCCTGCAAATTGTTTTTCCATAATATCGTTTAACTCTTGCAATGCCGCAGGTTGAACTTCTTCAAGGTTTGCAATACGCATCATTAAGTCTAAACGAATTTTCTCAGGGAATTGCGATAAAATTTCAGCAGATTGCTCAGGGTCTAAATATGACAATACGATGGTCTGAATCTGCGGGTGCTCACTCACGATGATATTGGCAACTTGACGCGCGTCCATCCATTTGAGCGATTCTAGACCTTTAGCACTACCACCTAAAATAATCTGGTCAATGATATTAGAGGCTTTATCTTCACCTAAAGCTTCAATTAAAGCTTTACGGATAAAGTCTTCAGAATTAAGACCAATAGAAGATAGCTCTTGAATATCATCGAGAAAGCAGCGCAGCACAGCCTGAACTTTCGCCGGAGTAAAGTCATCAAAACGAGCCATCGCTTGACCAACATACTGTACTTCTTTTGGTTCAAGCGATTTAAGGATGCTCGCGGCATCTTCCTCTTTAAGACTTAACAATAATAAAGCCGTACGCTCTAACCCTGTTAAGGTAGTAACATCAAACTCTTCTTTTTTTTCTTCTTGTGTTGCAACTTCTTCAGCCATGAGATAAACCGTTCTTAACCTTGATTGTCTTTATATAGCCAGTTCTTAACTACCTGAATTGATAAATCAGGTTCATTTGAGACCAGCGCTCGAACCGCGCGTAACAAATCATCATCTTTACGTAAATCTGGTATTTGAATTGAACCATCGTCAGCATAAGTATAGTCACTGTCCGCCGCAGCAAGCATATCAACGGTATCAGCAGCAAACTGGTCATCAAAGTCAGCTAAATCACCTTCAGCGACATCAAGATCCTCTTCCTCAACCTCTGGGTAGATGAGGCGGTTCAGCATTGGTTTCACTAATCCGAAGATAATCACAATAATGACCAATGCACCTAACACCATTTTCACAACACGCAAGAACCACGGTTGCTCCCATATAGGCAAGTCGGCAAGTTCTTCAACAGATTCCTTATGGAATGGAATTGTCACAACTTCTAAAATATCACCTCGGGCTTGGTTATAACCAATACTACCTTGCAAAAGGCGCGTGATATTAGACAGCTCTGCTTGTGTTCGCGGTGCTGTAATAGGCTCTCCGCCTTCTGCCGCTGGTGTTGTTGTGTAATCTAGCGCAACAGAAACACTGAGTTTTTTAATGATACCTACTTGCTGACGTATATGGCTAATAGTGGTATCTAGCTCATAGTTTCTGGTTGCTTCTTTCTGGAAACGTCCATTTTTCGTCGTCGTAATATCACCTACTTTTTGCTTATCAACTTCTTGGGGGATATCTGACTCTAACGGAGGCTGATTTGATAATGCGCCAGCGACGCCACCGACGAGATCACCGATGTTTTTATTTTCCATTGTCCGTTCACTGCGGATAGCTGGAAGGTCTGGGTTGTAGCGCTGTTGAGTCTCTTCAACGGCAGTAAAGTCCATTGCAACATCGACTTGAGCAGTGTAATTACCAATGCCCACAACAGGGATCAAAATAGAGTCAATTTTTTCTAAGTATTCCGTTTCTTGTTTTCGCTGCTGTTCAAACTCTTTACGATTACGCACGCTTGATGGGTCTTCATTGCCTGATTTTAATGAACGACCGTTTTGGTCAGCAACGGATACTCGACCGGGTTCTAAACCATCAACCCCTGAAGCGACAATATCAACAATTGCATCCACTTCTTCTTGGCCGAGTTGGCGACCTCGATTTAAAGTAACAACCACAGTTGCGCTAGCTTTTTTATCACGACGAGAAAACACATTCTCTTTAGGAATCGCTAATAAGACTTTCGCTCTCGCAACATTTTTTAATTCGGCGATAGCTGAAGATAGTTGGCGCTCACGGCTGTGCTTCAGTCGTTCGCGCTCTAAGCGCTGACTGACACCGAAACCCATATCTTGCATCAAGATATCATCACCGTTTGCAGGTGCATTAGCCATACCTGCACGCGTTAAAGCAAGACGGACTTGTTGATAATTCTCTTCGGCAATCATAATGGTAGTGCCGTCGATTTTGTATTCAAGTTTATTTTGGTCAAGGAAGTCAAGAGTTGTTGTAAACTCTTCAGTATCCATTTTTCCTAATGGTCGATACTCAGGTTCTTGTGCCCAAAAAAGTACCATGACGGCAATACCTAAACAGATAGCAAGCGCCAGAATCATGATAACTTGACGTAAAGTATCACCGTCACCTAACCCCGCGAGTACACCGGTCTTGGTTTCTTCTATATCATTAGATCCCGCTGACGTTATTGGGTGAGGGTCTTCATTCACCGTCATGTCTGTTGAGTTACTCGCTTCAGCCACTATTACTAACCTTTATTTTCATCTTAGGGTGCTACTTATTACGCAAAATAAGCACCTACACCATCAATATTACACTATCATCATAATCAAAATACGACGTACAGCCTATATTCTCATATTCTCAGTTTGTTTACATAAAAATATGATGAAAATACAGAACACTGTATTAAACAGGCATACTCATGATTTCTTTATACGCTTCAACGAACTTATTACGGACTTCAACGGCTGCAGAAAATGCAACGCTTGATTTTTGTGATGCGATCATCGCATCTGAAATGCTCACTGAACGATCGCCCATTTCTACGGCAATTTGCATCTCTTTTGAGGCTTTTTGCAGATCATTCACATTATCAACAGCGGCTTTTAACATCGATGAAAAATCGGCTGATTGCGCAGCAGCAGGTTTAGCACTTTCTATGCCCGGAGTATTCATTTGAGCTTTAGAGATCATGCTTTGCATATCGTTATACATTGAACCAGCGTTAATATTCATAATGTTGTCCTCGACGTTTTTTTGACTTTTTCATGCGTATAATCAATAAAAGCAAGAAATGATCCACAAAATGAAACTCAACCCAAAAAGCCAAACAAAATTAATGTTTGGCTTATATTTCAAGTAAATAGATTTTTAAAATTTTAACTACGCGGGTAAAGGAAT
This sequence comes from Psychrobium sp. 1_MG-2023, assembly GCF_030689115.1. Taxonomy (NCBI): domain Bacteria; kingdom Pseudomonadati; phylum Pseudomonadota; class Gammaproteobacteria; order Alteromonadales; family Shewanellaceae; genus Psychrobium; species Psychrobium sp. 1_MG-2023. The sequence continues at coordinate 121,947 of NZ_JAUYVJ010000002.1, forward strand.
ACCCATATCACGTATTTTCGCCAATTTATACCTTAAGGTACGAGGACTGATACCCAGCTTTTCTGCTACAGCTTTACGTGATCCGTTACATGCAGCAAGCGTATCAATTATGATCTGATTCTCTTGTTGCTTTAATTCATTGCCCAATAACGGTTCGCTGACACTTGCTTCATTAATCTGTACTGACTGCACCTCTTGGACAGGCTCCATTGAAAACGACTCAAGAATAAGGTCATCGGTTGTGATCTCTTCCTCACTGCATAAAATCAATGAACGTTGTATAACATTATCCAACTCTCGAACATTTCCAGGCCACTGATGACGTTGTAGCATCAATTTAGCATCTGTAGAAAAAGCGGGAGGCTGGCCCAGGCCGCTATAATGCTTGGCTAATAAATGTTCTGCCAGTGGTAGAATATCCCCACTACGTTGCGATAGCTGCGGCCACGTTAATGGAAATACGTTAAGCCGGTAATATAAATCCTCGCGAAACTCTTTATCATTCACTGCTTGGCGTAAGTCACGGTTTGATGTTGCCAGCACTCGAACATCGAGTTTAATGGTTTTGCGTGAACCTAAACGCTCAACTTCTTTCTCTTGTAATACACGAAGCAACTTCGCTTGCAGGCTGATATCCATCTCTGTGATTTCATCGAGTAAAATTGTTCCTCCTTGAGCCTGCTCAAATTTGCCAGGACAGGCTTGTAGAGCCCCAGTAAATGCCCCTTTTTCATAACCAAATAAGGTAGACTCAAGCATGTTTTCAGGAATTGCTGCACAATTTATCGCTACGAACGGCTTATCACTTCGTCTTGATTGATTATGAATATACTGACTTAACACTTCCTTACCTGATCCAGAGGGTCCATTGATCATCACCGATGCATCGCTTTGCGCAACTTTCTTAGCCAGCTCTAATAATTTAATCGATTTCTCATCGCCAACAACAGGATCATTAACATCGAGTTCTGGCACTGGCATGTAGCGGCTGACTAAATTTAATAAGACTTCTGGTGCAAACGGCTTCGCCATATAATCTGCAGCACCCTCACGCATCGCACTCACAGCATCATCAATGTTGGCATAAGCTGTCATTAATAGCATCGGTAAATCTGGCCACTTTGCTTTGATACTGCGAAGCAGAGATAGCCCTGACATACCACCCATTTGAACATCCGAAACAACTAAAGCAACCTTGGTTGTTTTTAAGGTTAATAACGCTTCTTCACCACTTTCACATTCGACACACTCATAGCCACCTAACATTAGTGTATCAACTAAGGCTTCTCTTAAGCCTGCGTCATCTTCTACGACTAAAATTTTATTACTTGTCATGAGTTAACTCCCCATCGCATGTTTAATCACTACAGCGGCTTCACGCTGAAGTGGAAGTATTAATGAAAAACACGAACCTTGCCCCTGCTTAGATACTAAGTTTAATTTGCCATTGTGAGACTTAGCTACAGACTGAACTACTGCTAGCCCTAATCCCGTTCCCTGACTTTTTGTGGTAAAAAACGGTTCGAATATTTTTTGTTGTTGGGCTAACGAGACCCCTGGTCCATTATCAATAAGTGAAATTTCAACTTCATTGTCACCAAAGCGTCTGGCGATCAAATGCAGCAACAAGCCTTGAGGCTTAGCTTGAATCGCATTATGTATTAGGTTAGTAACAGCACCACTGAGTGCCGTGCGGTTACCTAATATCAATAAATCTGGATCGGGTAATGTCACCATCATCTTAGCTTTATGTTGTTGCATCATCGCTTCGCTAGAGGCATCAACTTCCGTTAATAGTTCTTGCAAAGATAGTTCTGTGGCTATTTGACCATTATCGCTACGAGCAAACATCAACATATCGTTTACTTGCTGCTCTAAATCTTTCAATCGTGCTAAAAGCTTGTCGTGAAAATGAGTTTTAGCATGATCGGGCATCGCTTTGTTTTTCAGGTTTGCGGCATAAAGCATCGCTGCTGAAAGCGGTGTTCTTACTTGATGTGCAAGTGACGCAACCATTTTCCCTAACGCTGATAAACGCTGCATGTGTGCCATGTTATTTTGCATTTGACGTGTTTCAGTTAAATCAGTGAGCAAAATCAATTGACCGTCTTCTGGCTCTAATGACGAAATCGCAATTTTAAGTCGGCGACCATCTTTTAATGACACCTCATGACCATCATCGGCACGCGGCTGAAACGCCTCATTAATCACATTGAACCAGCGCTGACCAATCACTTCTTGACCGAGAAAGCTCACCGCCATCTTATTTGCTTCTGAAACCAGACCATTGCCATCTAGAATAATTACCCCTGATGGTAGAATATCGACTAAATGTGCCAAACGATTTTGTGACACTTGTGCGCCGATGTGTTGATTGTTTGGTGAGTTTAGTGCCATAACAGCCTCGTCAAATATTTGTCTTAAAAACTAATACAACGAGAAATGCAGTTAATGTGCCAACTTTATTTTAATTATATATCAATCAGTTAGGAAGGGTAATTTGATGTACTTTGCTGTTATTTCCAATATAATTGATATCAACGAGAGGTTTCGTCTAAGAGACTGCAGGAACTGTGATTTGAAAGAAGCGACACAGGTTGCTTAAAATACTTTAATTGAGGACCTATATGCAGTGCCTCTTTATAAATGGGAGAACTTAGCGATAGCAATGCTTAAATGGCAAGCTATTGTCACCCTGACTCTGTAAAATTCAGGGCGACACTCTGGTCTATTAACCGTCTTTAGACATACCGTATTTACGCATTTTCTCAACAAGGGTTGTTCTGCGCATGCCAAGTACTTCAGCCGCACGCGAGACAACATAATCTTGTTGCTCTAACGCTTGGCCAATTAAATCAATCTCCAGCTCAGATAACATCTCTTTGAGGTTAACACCTTCCGCAGGAAGCTCAGTAAGAAGCGTCTTTTCAGGGATTTCAATTTCTTCTTCACCGCTGAAAATTGCAGCAAAGGCATCTTGCTCTTGTTGCTCTTCAGGATAGTCAGGTTGAAACTCAGGAACATCTAAATGGCGATATTTAGCCGGTAAATCGTTAACATCAATCAAGTTATTCGGGTAAAGAATGACTAAACGCTCAACTAAGTTACTCAACTCACGCACGTTACCTAACCAATCATGCATCATCAATGATTCCATACAGCGCTGAGTGAAACGAATTGATGTATTGTAGGCTGTCTCCATGCGTGTGACTAATTCTTGAAGTAACAGGGGAATATCACCTTTACGTTCACGCAGTGCAGGCATATCAATCGGGAATACATTCAAGCGATAGAATAAATCCTCGCGGAACTTACCTTCTTTAATACGCGTTTCAAGATGTTGATGAGTTGCAGCAACAATACGAACATCACAATTTAAGGTCTTATTGCCACCAACTCGTTCAAATGTTCGCTCTTGCAAGACACGTAATAATTTAACTTGCATCGGTTGGGGCATATCTCCAATTTCATCAAGAAATAAAGTACCACCCTGCGCAAGTTCAAAGCGCCCTTTTCGGGCTGTAAATGCACCAGTGAAAGCCCCCTTCTCATGACCGAACAATTCACTTTCTAAAAGCTCTGGCGGGATAGCACCACAGTTTACTGGAATAAACGGCCCTTCCCGACGTTTAGAATAATAGTGAACATTACGAGCAACAACTTCTTTACCTGTACCGGACTCACCAAGTACCAGAACATTAGCATCAGTTGTTGCGACTTGTTCAATTAAAACACGTACATCTTGAATATTTTCACTGCGACCCACTAAACTGCGAAACAACATCGATGAAGATCCTGCATTAACAGTGCTGCCAGGTCGCTTATTGCAAAAGTCTTGACAGTTATGAAGCTCTTGAGTGAGCTGAGCATAGCTAAAAGGAAAATCAATACAACCGATCAAGTTCGGTATTTGTTCAATAAAGGCTTTGTCGCAATCACCGACAATCAACATTGCCTGAGTGGCATGTTGAGCAAAAAAGTCAGCGCTGAGGTCGACTAATTCACCATCATAGATCACACTACGAAAGTTACCCTGCTGTTTGATGCGTTCAGTAACCTCACGAAGTTGCGTTACTTGTTCAACAGATTCACCAATAAATTCTAAAATTGTGACCAATTTTTCTAATCGTTGAGCATTATCGCTACAAATTAGAATAGAGTCAGAAACTTGCATCTTAAACAACTACCTTTTCATATAATGACTTAAACACATTAAATATTAAAAATAACTTAATAAAACAAAGTCATTTACTAGTTTTATTTATATAGGTTATTCTAACTGGCAATACAAAAAATTAGCAACAGTCAATTTATTGACTTTTTGATGTCGATTAATAATTTTATTAAACTATATTTAATATATGGCATATTACTTGCCTTTAAAAAGGTATAGTTAACACTAAAGCTATTTAAATTACCGTCGATAACATTATTAGTAACTTAAAATAAATACTCTAAACAGTCAGTTACTATCGACAGTAAACGCTAATTAAGAATCAATGAAAGTCATTGATTTAAATATAATACGTAGGATTAAGTATGACTCGATTATCAATAAAAAAGTATCGCCAAGCCAGTGTAAATACGAAAGCTGAAGAGAGTCCGTATCAATTAGTCTTGGAGATATTCAAACAAGTCCTTGGCAATATTGCTGCTGCAAAAGGTGCCATCGCACAAAATGATATTGAAAAACGCAACGAATTACTCAACAAAGCCATCACCCTCATCGGTGTTTTAGACGGTTCTCTTGATTTCGATCAAGGGGGAGATATCTCAAACAACCTTGCTTCGCTTTATGAGTATGTGATTCAACTTTTATTTAAAGCCAATGCTAACAACAGTGATGCGGAATTAGATGAAGCGATTCAATTACTATTGCCACTACGTTCAGCATGGGAACAGATCCCAACTGAAGAACAGAACAAAGTCGACTTTAGTGAGTAACCTTTAAGTTGATTTATGATAATAAGTATCGGTGACCTCATATGATACAAAGATCACTAGACGTAATCATTGAACTATCACAGCAACTCCTTGCTGTGATAGAAACCGTAGCGAGCAATGAAGCTACTAACGACACTCTAGAACAGCTAACAATTCTATCTAACGCAAGAGATAAAGCGATAAAAACACTCTTCAATGAATACAGTCATGAAGAGTTAGCACCAAATCAAGAACGATTACAAAAAATAGCCGACATTGACCAACAGCTACAACAAACTTCTCAATCGACCAAAGCTCAAATGGCACAACAAGTTATTAAGCAAAAAAAGAATACCAAAGCGGCGAGTGCTTATTTAAAATAGGCAACTTCAAAAGACATCGGAATCACTTATGGACTCAACCTTAGCGTTAATTGGCCGTAGCTCATCATTATTTGACCAAGATCTAGACACCATTGAACAAACTTTACTGTCGGGGGTTTCATCTTCTCGCTTTTTAGTTCTTGGCGCAGCTGGGACCATTGGTCAGGCCGTAGTTAAAGAGATTTTTAAACGCCAACCAAAGAAATTGCATGCGGTTGATCTTAGCGAAAATAACTTAACAGAATTAGTTAGAGATCTACGCAGTACAATAGGCTACATCGATGGCGAGTTCAAAGCACTAACCTTAGATATTGGCTCAGCAGAGTATGACGCTTTTATTAACAGTGACGGTCAATATGACTATGTTTTAAACCTTTCAGCGCTTAAGCATGTTCGAAGTGAAAAAGATCCCTACACCCTAATGCGTATGGTTAAGGTCAATATTTTAAATACCGAAAAGACCCTCAATCAATCTATTAATGCGGGAGTTAAAAAGTACTTTTGCGTGTCAACAGATAAAGCAGCAAACCCTGTCAATATGATGGGGGCCTCTAAGTCGATTATGGAGCAATTTCTAAATAGAGCGAGCAGCTCAATCAACATATCAACGGCACGTTTTGCTAACGTAGCGTTTTCAGATGGTTCCCTGTTACATAGCTTTAATCAACGAATGCAAAAGCGACAACCAATAGTCGCACCAGATGACGTCAAGCGGTACTTTGTTACACAGCAGGAATCAGGACAGCTTTGTTTGCTCTCCTGTATACTAGGTAACAACCGAGAAATATTTTTTCCTAAATTAACCCCCGACCTTCATTTACAAACGTTTTCTCATATTGCAAAGCAATATGTACTTGCACAAGGTTTCAACCCTCACTTATGCCACACAGAAGATGAAGCAAGAGAACTAGTAACACCATTAATCAAGCGAGGTGAGTGGCCGTGCTTATTCACTCCTAGCGACACTACTGGTGAAAAAGATTTTGAAGAGTTTTATACTGAATCAGAACTATTAGACATGACACGATTCACTGGGGTCGGCATAATTAAACAGGATCAGCAAAAACGATCTGAAAAGTTAGAGAGTTTCACGCAAGGTATTGAAAAATTACTCAGCCAAGGTCATTGGAACAAGCAACAGATTGTCGACTTATTCAAGCAGCTATTGCCGGATTTTGAACACCATGAGCTAGGCAAATACTTAGACGGGAAAATGTAGTGAACGATAAAATCATTAGCTTTATTCAAGGGCTTTATCAGACAAATCAGCCTATACCACTGCATGCCCCAATCTTTAATGGTAATGAACAAAAATATGTCGCTGAAACTATTGAGAGTACATTCGTGTCGAGTGTGGGTCGGTACGTCTCACAATTTGAAGATAAAATAAGCCAATATACCCAAGCTAATTGCGCCGTAGCCACAAACAGTGGCAGCGCTGCCCTTCATACTGCGCTCTACCTTGCTGGTGTTACTACAAATGACCTAGTTATCACTCAAGCACTCACCTTTGTAGCCACGTGTAATTGTATTGCTCAATTGGGGGCGCAACCTCTATTTATTGATGTTTCCAAAACCAGTCTTAGCCTATGTCCTGAAGCATTAGAGACTTACCTGACTGACAACGCCTTCATTGACGGTAAAGGTCAATGCATACACTCTAAGACCAAACAAAAAATAAAAGCTATTGTACCAATGCATTCCTTTGGTCACCCCGCATTACTCGACGAACTCACCCAAGTTTGCACACAGTGGAATTTAACTTTAATTGAAGATGCTGCTGAAAGTTTAGGCTCATTTTATAAAGGCAAACATACTGGCACACTCGGAGACTTTGCTGCTTTAAGCTTTAATGGGAATAAAGTTATTACCACAGGCGGAGGCGGCATGTTGTTGACTAAAAGCTCAGAGACCGGCCATCGAGGGAAGCATATTACTACAACAGCGAAAACACCTCACCCTTATGAATTCTTTCATGATGAGTTAGGTTTCAATTATCGCATGCCAAACTTAAATGCCGCGTTAGGCTGTGCCCAACTTGAACAGCTCCCGACTATACTCGCAAGCAAAAGGCGAATAGCAGAACAATACCAAAACTTTTTTAGCGATAGTGACTTCCAGTTTGTCGCCGAGCCTGACTACGCACACTCCAATTACTGGTTAAACGCCATAATTTGTCCAAATAAAAAAGTGAGAGATAGTCTGTTGCAACAAACGAACGGGGCCAACATCATGACTAGGCCCGTTTGGCAACTGATGCATAAGTTGCCGATGTATAAATCAGCGCTACGTGATAACCTTAAAAACTCACTTTGGCTCGAACAATGCTTGGTTAATTTACCGAGCTCGGTAAAATAAAATACATACCAATTTAAACACCTACTAAATTATGAAAAGAAATATAACAGTTTTCACTGGCACCCGAGCTGAATACGGTATTTTATATTGGTTATTAAAAGACCTTAAAAAATCTGATTTTTGTAACCTACAGTTACTTGTCTCGGGCACACACCTATCCCAACAACATGGTTCAACTATTAACGAAATCATCAATGACGGTTTTCATATTGATGAAACAGTGGAGATGATATCAGCAACAGATGACACAGCATCAATAGTAAAAAGCATGGGAGTCGCCTTAGTCGGTTTTTCACAATCACTAACGAGGCTATCGCCAAATCTCATCATCATTTTAGGTGATAGGTATGAAGCATTAGCAATAGCTCAAAGTGCAATGTTAATGAAAATACCTATTGCTCATCTCCACGGGGGGGAATTAACTGAAGGAGCCTTGGATGATAATATTCGCCATGCTATTACCAAAATGAGTACCCTCCATTTTACAGCAAACCAAGAGTATGCTCGACGTGTAATTCAGTTAGGAGAAGCCCCTCAAAGAGTGCATTGCGTTGGCGCACTGAGCCTAGAACACCTGCATAGAGAGAAAGTAATGGATAAAGAAAAGTTAATCGAATCGATTAGTTTTCCATTAAATAAACCTTTTTTATTGGTTACCTACCACGCAGTAACTCTAGCAAATGAGTGCCCTCAAACAACAACTAAAGCATTATTAGAAGCATTAGAACAATTTAGTCAATACCAAGTAATTTTGACTTACCCTAATGCCGATAGCGGGGGGTTAAAAATTATCAAATTGCTAGAACAGTATAAAAATGCAAATGAAGAGCGAGTTTTCCTCATAAAGTCTTTAGGTCAAAAACGGTACTTCTCTGCAGCAAAGCATGCCTCTGCCGTTATAGGTAACTCCTCAAGCGGAATAATAGAAGTTCCATCTTTAGAGACTCCCACAGTCAATATAGGTAGCCGCCAAAAAAGTCGTTTAGCCAGCTCTTCTGTTTTACACTGTAAGGCCGATAAAGATTCTATAGTTAACGCCATTACCCAAGTTCTTTCACCAAGCTTTAAGAGTAAAATATCCAGAACAACGAATCCATATGGGCAAGGCGATACCAGTCAAAAGATCATAGACGCACTAAAAGAGTTCAACTTCTCGCCCCAAAAAGCATTCTACGATCAAAAGGAGTAGAGCAAGTATCATGACAAAGGTATACATAATTGCTGAAGCTGGAGTAAACCATAATGGTGACGAAGCCCTTGCCTATCAACTGATAGATAAAGCAGTTGATGCTGGAGCAGACGCTGTAAAATTTCAAACTTTCAAAGCTGAAGATATTGCATCACACGAAGCTAAGAAAGCAACTTATCAAATTGATAGCAATCAACCAGAACAAACACAATTTGAAATGTTAAAAGCATTAGAGCTTTCTCACTCCTTACACTTTAAGTTAAAAGAATATGCTCAAGATGTAGGCATTGATTTTCTTTCAACAGCCTTTGACTTAACCAGTTTAAATTTTCTTGTTCATCAGCTAAAAGTCGACAGATTAAAAATACCATCAGGTGAAATAACTAACTTGCCTTTTATATTAGCTCATGCACAAACAGGATTAGATGTCATATTATCCACTGGTATGGCAACGTTATCAGAGATAGAACAAGCGTTAAGCACTTTAGCATTTGGCTTATTGAATAAGGGCCAAAAACCAAAGAGCCAGATGTGCTTCAATCAAGCCTATTTATCCCCACAAGGTCAGAAATTATTAAAAGATAAAGTTACGATTCTCCATTGCACTAGCGAATACCCTACCCCAATTGAGCATGTCAATTTAAATGCATTAGATCTAATGCGACAAAAATTCACCTCAAAGCTAGGGTACTCTGACCACACTCAAGGTATTTACGTTTCACTAGCCGCCGTAGCGAAAGGGGCAACGATAATCGAAAAACACTTTACGCTTGATAAAACACTGCCAGGGCCAGATCATAAAGCCTCTTTGTCACCACAAGAATTAAAACAAATGATTTCAGGAGTAAGGCAAGTTGAACACAGTCTAGGACAAGCGATTAAACAGCCCTCTATAGGTGAACAAGAAACTAAGATAATTGCACGAAAGAGTTTGGCATTAAAAGTGTCTGTAAGAAAAGGGGAAGAGCTAACAGAAGAAAACCTGACAACTCTTCGACCAAGCACCGGTATTTGTCCGAGTCTGTATTGGCAATACTTAGGAACAAACGCTAAACAAAATTATCAACCCGGGGACTTACTTCATGAGTAAACCACTGGTAATAATCGGTGCCGGTGGTCACGCAAAAGTTCTAATGGATATTTTATCTCGGCAAGGGCGAAAGGTAATAGCTTATGCAGCGCCGGAACAAGCAACATATAACACAATGTTTACTCAACTATCTTGGCTAAGAAGAGATAAAGAAATACTAAAATATTCGACAGATGAAATTCAATTAGTTAACGCTATTGGCTCAATGCCATATCAATTATTACGCAGCAAATTATTTGATATGTTTAAGCAGCATGGTTATGAATTTGCTAGCATAGTTTGTGAAAGCGCTTTAATATCCCCATCTGTAAAACTCGGCGAAGGCGTCCAGATTTTATCACGGGCAGTCATTAATGCAGACACAACCATAGCAGCCAATTGCATTATAAATACAGGGACAATAATTGAACATGACTGCCAAATAGGTCGGCATAATCACTGTGCTCCATCCGCGACTCTTTGTGGAGGTGTTACTACAGCCGACTTCGTCCACGTAGGTACCGGGGCAAATATCATTGAGCAATTGTCCATAGGGGAAGGTTCTATAATAGGTGCTGGTACTACAATTACTCAACATGTAGAAAAGAATACAATCGTCTATTCAGCTAAAAATCACCTTAAAAAAAGAGAGTAAAACGATGTCATCAGTTTGGGAAAGTGTGCTAATTCCACCGTCCATTACAATCAAAGAAGCGCTTCGGGTGATTGACACTCAAGCGCTTCGAATTGCTATTGTGGTCAATGATGAAAAACTCATTCTAGGAGTCGTTTATGATGGCGATATTCGCCGAGGGATATTAGCTGGAGTAGCCCTAACGGACCCTGTAACTGAAATCATGAATTCTAACCCTCTAACTGCTGACATTAAAACTCCAAAAATTCAATTATTTGAATTAATGCAAGAACATTCAATTTTTTCAATTCCTCTTGTAACAAACGGTAAAGTAGTTGGGCTTGAGACATTACATGAGAACTTAAATAGGCCGAAACATGATAACCCCGTCCTAATAATGGCAGGAGGTTTTGGCACCCGTTTAGAGAAGTTAACCGCAAACTGTCCCAAACCTATGTTAAAAGTGGGGGACAGACCCATGCTTGAAAATATTATTCTTGGGTTCATTAAAGCGGGATTTAACAATTTTTATATCTCAACTCACTTCTTACCAGAAAAAATAAAAGGCTATTTTAATAGTGGAGAAAAGTGGAATATTAACATCCAATATATTCATGAAAACTCCCCCTTAGGAACCGCTGGTGCATTAGGAATGCTTCCGAAGGAAAAAATCCAACGTCCGTTAATCTTAATTAACGGTGATATATTAACAAAAATAGACTTTAATAAACTTCTTGAATTCCATGAGGAACAACAGTCAGAAGCAACTATGTGCGTGAGAGATTATGACTATCAAGTTCCTTTTGGTGTTGTAGAAGGTGAAGGTACCGAAATAACAACTATTATAGAAAAACCAATTCATCGGTTCTTTATTAATGCCGGAATTTACGTCATTAACCCAAGTATCTTACATAGTTTAAAACCAAATACTCCTATGGATATACCTTCCTTATTTAAAAAGTTAATAGGACAAAACAAACGCGTTTTAAAATTTCCAATCCATGAATATTGGCTCGATATTGGCCAGTTACCAGATTATTCAAAAGCACAAATAGACATTCAAACATTGGAGTTAAATAATGAAACCTAATGTGCTTGCTGTTATTCCTGCAAGAGCAGGTAGCAAGCGTCTTCCAAAAAAAAACACTTTACCCTTAAATGGACGACCTTTGATTGAATGGACTATCGAAGCAGCTAAATCAGCAGCTTACCTAGACTCTGTTATTGTTAGTACGGATTGTCATTTAATCGCCAATCTAGCAAGGCAATCAGGGATAAAGGTTCCATTTATTAGGCCTGAATATTTAAGCCATGACACCGCTTCAAGTGTTGACGTAGCAATACATGCGATAGAACAATGTAAAGAATATTCACCTGAGTGGCTCATTTTACTACAACCAACATCACCTCTGAGAACAGCAGAACATATTGACCAAGCATTAAAAAAAGCAATTGAAAGAGAAGCGGATGCGATAGTCTCTGTCTGCCCAGTAGAGCACCCTCCCCAATGGACAGGTGTGTTGGGAGATAACGATTCAATGAGTCAATTTTTTAACTCAACAACTGATGCAACTAAGCAAAGTCAGCAATTAGCATCACATTACCGCTTAAATGGCGCTATTTATATCATTAGAGTAAAAACATTATTAAAATATCGAACTTTTCACCCTCCTGGCAAAGTTTTTGCTTTTAAAATGCCATGCTCAGCATCAGTTGATATTGACACTAAACATGACTTCGAATTTGCCCAATTTCTAATGCAGGCAAGAAAAGAACACAATTAATAATGAATTATATTAAAACTTAATCAAGGTTTTTAAATGACAATTAAACAACACGATTTACGCGCTTTATATAACCTTCCAGAAAAAATCGTTTTCTGTAAAGAATGTACAATATCAAATCAACGTCCCCGAATTACTTTTGACCAGAATGGGGTATGTAGCGCTTGTAATTTTGCCAAATACAAGAGAAATAAAATCGACTGGAACCTTCGTGAACAAGAATTGAGAGAGCTTTGTGATAAGCACCGTAAAAACGACGGCTCTTACGATGTCATTGTACCTGTCAGTGGTGGTAAAGACGGTGGTTTTGTAGCACACATGCTCAAATATAAATACGGAATGAATCCATTAACTGTAACTTGGTCACCTAGCTTATATACTGATATTGGAAGGAAGAATCTTGACAACTTTATTCGTATGGGTGGCTTCGATAATGTGCTTGGTTCTGTTAATGGTAGGGTCCACCGTGAATTAAGTCGATTATCATTCCTGCATATGGGGGATAACTTTCAACCATTTATTTATGGCCAAACAAACTTCCCACTAAAAATGGCAGTACAACACAACGTTTCACTAATTATGTATGGTGAAAATGGCGAAGTTGAATATGGTGGTAATATGAAAAACGCCCACCGCCCTACTCGCGATATTGAAGATCATGACTCTCATTATTTTTCAGGAAAACCACCTGAATTTTGGGAAGAGCACGGTATAAAAAATAAAGATATTTACCCTTATTTACCCCCTAAATATGACAAAATAGTTGAAAACAAAACTGAAATTCACTTTATGGGATATTACCATTTTTGGGATCCCCAAGAAAATTTCTATTATTGTACAGAACATAATGGCTTTGAGATTAACCCAGAACGTTCAGAAGGCACCTATTCAAAATATGCTAGTTTAGATGATAAAACCGACTGGTTACACTATCACCTAGCCTTTATAAAGTTTGGCATTGGACGTGCAACAAGTGATACCGCACATGAGATTCGCGATCACAAAATTACCCGCGAAGAAGGTATAGCTTTGGTCAAGAAATATGATAGTGAACAACCGAAAAAGCACTTTAAAGAAACACTAGATTATTTAAATGTAAGTGAAGAGCAGTATCATGAAATCATTGATAGCTGGCGCTCACCACACATTTGGAAGAAAGAAAACGGTCAATGGGTGTTAAAAAACGCCATTTGGTACAAATAAACTAAGGTAAACCATGATAAAACAACCTAAAGCAGTCGACTTAGCCGCGTTTAGTGCGGGCTTAAAGCGCCCTCTACCGGCTAAGTATGGCCTACCTGAAGAAATAAAGTTTTGTACACGATGCGTAGAGTCAAACCAACGACCTAGTACAACCATTGAATATAAACATAAAGCAGATTCAAAAAAGCAAACAATCCAATTTGATGATGAAGGTGTATGTTCTGCTTGTCGTGTTGCAGAGCAAAAAGAGCAACTGATAGATTGGCAAGAACGCGAACGGGAGTTACGTGAGCTATGCGATAAGTATCGCCGCAATGATGGCCGTTACGACTGCATTGTGCCAGGTTCAGGCGGTAAAGATAGTATTCTTGTAGCCCATGAGCTCAAATATAAATATGGAATGCACCCCCTAACTGTCACTTGGGCACCACACCTATATACTGATTGGGGGCGAAAGAATTTTGACGCTTGGATAAATTCTGGTCAAGATAATATCTTAATCACCCCTAACGGTAAGGTTCACCGCCTCTTAACTAGACTGGCAATCGACAACCTCTTTCATCCTTTTCAACCATTCATTTTTGGTCAAAAATCTGCAGCACCAAAGCTTGCTGCTGCAATGGGGATACCACTAGTCTTTTATGGCGAGCACGAAGCTGAGTATGGCTCACCCGTTGAAAATGATGATATGAGTCAGCAAGACAGTAAGTTCTTTTCAGGCGTATCTATCGATGATATCTTTATTTCTGGGGTGGCGGCAAAACAACTGATAACAGATTTTGCGATTGATCCTTCAGAACTTCAGCCTTATTTGCCAGCAGATCCTGAACGCCTATATCAAAATAAAACTACAGTTCGTTATTTTGGCTACTACAGGAAATGGCACCCGCAAGGGGCGTATTATTATGCTGTCGAAAACTCTGATTTTGAAGCATCACCAGAGCGCTCTGCGGGAACCTACAGTAAATATAGCAGTATCGATGATAAAGTTGACGATCTACATTATTACACTACCGGCATAAAATTTGGCCGTGGCCGGGCAACAGAAGATGCAGCACAAGAAATTAGATCTGGCGAGATATCGCGAGAAGAAGGCTGTGCATTAGTCAAACGTTTTGATTTAGAATGGCCAGGACGCTTCGAAAGAGAATTATTTTCATACTTAACCATTAATCCAAAAGAATTCCCTGCAGCCAGCAAAATGTTCGAACAACCAGTAATGGATCGAATATATTTTGATACACTTGCCGACAACTTTAGATCCCCACATTTGTGGCAGTATAAAGATGGTCAATGGCAATTAAGAAAAACTGTTTGGCAACCATAAACAATAAAAAGAAAAAGAAAATGTCACTAAAAAATACAGCAACTTGGTGGAAAACGTGGAATGAAGTAAATCAATTAACTTCAAATCGAGAAGTGGTTTTATACGGCCGTTCTGAAGACTGGATTCCTAAGACGTTAAAGAAGCTTCGAAACAAGCCAAGCTACATTATTGATAGAAACCCTAAATATATCGATACGGATTATAAAGGTCTTAGTGTTTACTTACCTGAGAGGCTACTATCAATAAAAAGTGCTCTGCCTTTTGTTGTGATTACTTCAGGGGTCTATGAGGGGATTGTTGAGATACTGATCAACAATGGCTTTCAACCAGGCATTGATTTTTGTTGCTGCCCTGAATATCGTGATTTTCAATTACTTGAAGATATGCGTAATTATACTCAACAATTAATCGTTAGCTGCTCAGATTACAATGATAAAGACAAATCACGGTACAGCAAGGCTGGCGGTGGTATCTTTCTGTATCACATAGGTCCAAACACCTACGAAAAGAAAATATCAGGCTCGTTTAGACAAATAGTAAAAGTAAAGAATCTTTTTTATGCCATAGAATATGTGGCTTGTGAATTATTTATCTTCGATAGCGATTTCAATATTATTGAGACAAAACCTTTAGATGACGCTAACTACTGCGGCCTAGAGTACAGTGAAAAGCACGACTTGCTGATTTTAATCAATGCTGGAAAAGACACTATTTCACTATATGATCGAGAGACGTTTACACTTCAACTGCGTCGATTTTTCTCAGCGAAATCCGAAAGTGGTGAAACAAGTTTGCATCACTTAAATGACGTATGTTGTTATGACGATCAGTTATACGTGTCATATTTCTCCCATTCAGGTAACTGGAAAAAAGGTATCTACGATGGCGGAGTTAGTGAGTTTAACCTCTTAGATATAGAGCAGCCCCCTGTTAGATTAGTAAGAGATTTATGGAAACCTCACAGCCCGAAAATAATAAATGGAGACCTATGCTATCTAGACTCCATGCGAGGTCGGTTCTACACTACAAACCAAGTAATTGCAGGGGAGTTTCATGGCTTTGCTCGTGGCTTAGCAAGCGATGATAATTTCTTTTATATTGGATTAAGCGAAGATATGTATATGAGCCGACGATTTGGCACGACAAATAATATTATGCTTAACGCTGGTTTCTACTTGTTCGACAAAGAAACTAAAGCAAGTCGTTTTTATCCTATGTTAGATAATATGAACATTCATGATTTACACGTACTAAGTAAGCCCGAAATCAATGCGTAATATTAGAATCATTGCTAGGTTAGACATAAAGTCCCCTAACCTAGTAAAAGGCATTCAATTGGAAGGCCTGAGAAAACTTGGTGACCCTAATGATTTTGCTAGGCAATACTATTTACAAGGTATAGATGAAATAATCTACGAAGACATTGTTGCCAGTTTATATGAAAGAAATAGTATTTTAGAGTTAATTAGCAAAACCTCAGATGATATTTTTGTTCCAATTACCGTTGGTGGAGGACTGAGAACTATCGAAGACGTTACTGCAGCCCTTCGAGCTGGAGCTGATAAGGTGTCGATTAACACCGCAGCACTAAAATCACCACAACTTATCAGTGACGTTGCAAATAAGTTTGGCAGCCAATGTATGGTGTTAGCGATTCAAGCGAAACGAATAGATAACGGATGGGAAGCCTACCATGACAATGGCCGTGAAAAAACAGGAATTGATGTGATTGCATGGGCTAAACAAGGACAAGAATTGGGTGCTGGTGAAATCCTATTAACTTCTGTAGATAAAGAAGGAACCAAGAAAGGTTTTGATATTGAATTAATTAAAGCAGTCAGTGAAGCTGTTTCTATTCCGGTAATAGCCCATGGCGGAATGGGCTGTCTCGATGATTGCTCTGACGCAGTAATCGATGGAGGCGCTGATTCAATTGCGCTATCGAATTTACTCCATTATGAAAAAGTCACTGTCGATGAAATTAGAGAGCACTGCAACAATAAAAACATCCCTGTCCGAAGTAAGAGTCTGAGGGGTGCATCATGACTCGACCAACAGTAACAATCATAGACTATGGATTGGGTAACATCAAAAGTGTACAGCAGGCTTTTGAACATATTGGAGCACAGGTTAATTTATCTTCCTGCCCAGAAGAAATTAAATCTGCACAATATCTGGTGTTACCCGGTGTCGGTGCTTTCAAACAAGGGATGTCCGCTCTTATACAACTAGAGTTAATCCCTGCCATAAAAGAGTATGCTCAGTCAGGAAAGCCTCTCATGGGTATCTGCCTTGGTATGCAAATGTTACTTGATAAAAGCTTTGAACATGGAGAACATGAAGGACTAGGTTTAATTTCTGGCACAGTGAAAGCGATAGATAGGCATTCGCCAAATGGTGAACTAATAAGAAAAATTCCTCATATAGGCTGGAATGCAATATCACCTGCTTCCAAATGGCAAAAGTCGATATTAGCCCCGATAGAACAAGGTAGTTTTTTCTATTTTGTTCATTCCTTTAGAGCTGAAGTAGCCAATACAGAGCACCTGCTTGCTACTTGTGAGTATGAAGGCTTAACAATTCCAGCAGCTATAAAACACAACAACGTTATCGGGCTGCAATTTCACCCAGAAAAGAGTGCAGTAGATGGCTTAGCTATCCTAAACACTTTTATTAATCAGTAATTCTTAAAATTAGTAGCTTAAGCACCAGAACTTTACTGGTGCTCATAAGCTTGAATACATATCAATAATACAAGAATTTTTGCACTAAAGGCTTGTAATTCAAATAGTCAGTGTAATGGTTCAACCTAATAAACCCCTTATGAATACTAACTTGCCTTATGTAAGTTGGATGAAGTAACATTCGCAATAACGTAAAGTCGCCTACCTCTTCTATTTGAACTTTTTTCGCTACCAATTTACCACCATCATATAGGGTTAAGCCAAGGACCAGCTCACTTAATTGAGCATATGTTTTAGCAACTTCATCAGCTAATTGACTTTGCTCCTGTAGTAACTTCGTTATTGTTAAATTAATAGATAAAGGAACAGGAAACCTCTCTAAAATAGTCAATATCTGCCGAGTAAATTCATTGTATTTCGAGCCTATCGTGTAACACAAAACCGTTATAATAGAGCTTGTTATGGCACTAGCTGGTAATTCAAAAAACTGCTGAGAAAATTCATGATATCGAGTCGTCAATTCTGCCACATCATGCCAACAATCAAGTTGCTCTCGTTCTTCAAGCTCAAAACTCAGAGCTGCTCTTAACATTGAAATCACAATTAATTCATGGAGTACTTCAGGAGGTATTCGCTTACATATCTGCATCATATTAGTTGAAGCAACATGAGGTGAAAAGTACCCCAGCCCCTCATAGGCAAGTAAATTCTCTGTAACGTCAGGCAGTTGTTTTAAGCTAGCGTGCAAATCTTCACTATGGACTAACTCATTTGATAAGTTTTTCAGCAGCCCTTCATAAACTGACAATAAGTCTTGTTGTACTTTTTGCATCTTATGAGCGCTCCTTTTTATTCACTAGGTGAATTCGTTCCGTAATAAAACAAAGCATTTCCTGAAAATAGGAAACAAACAAACTAAGAGCTTGATTTATATATATCAGCCTATCCCTTACCAAAGGTATCCGAAATACATTACTCGTAATTGTCGCTTGTAACGAATTAAGGCTGCCACCTAACAACTTGGAGCAAACAGCATTCCCTTCATCCATTTGTTTTGTTATTGCGATATGGTTGAGGTAGAAAAACTCCCATAACGCCTTTTCACTTTGCACCGCTGCCTCAACACGATCTTCTTTAGTAAGGTATGCGACCATATCACCAGTAATCTTATTATTCGCTTGGACTTGTGTAACCACCTCTTGCCAGTTGAAATCACTAAACAGTGAATCAGCTAAAAACCATTCAACATAGCTCTTGCGATCAAAGGGCTCAATGGTTTGTACTTCTGATACAAACATAGGTTCCGCCCCATTTATCTTGATCCCATCAGAGCAATTAATAACACGAGAATTCGGACAAGAGTCGATGAGTGATTCTAGAGATGCTCTTGACCAATCAAATACTTCATCCGTACGGATAGTTCCACCAAAATTTGCTTCTCTACTTCTATCGCCAGGAACCTCTTCGCGATTAAAGGTTCGCTTAAAGTCACTGTCATTGTAAGCTGTTGCTTTAGAGTGATGATAAGCTTTATCCTTAAAGCCTAAATCGACACCAAAGAGGTAAATATTTTCAGCACCTAAGTAACAAGACAAAGCCATTGCGCCATTTGCAACAGTCGGATTACAAGCCATCAACTCAACAAGCTCTACATTTTTTGCTAATTGTTTAAACAACTCTCCACCCGCATCAAAAGGCTTTAAGTAAAGCAACGAGTGATTAAAGCGAGAAAGTACTTTATCCGATAAAGTATGACAACCAACGAGAGTGATATCTTTTACAAAATCATCATCCTTAATCTGATCTAACCAATCAACAATATGCTCAGTCCGCTCAATTTCAATATGAAAATCAGGTTTTATTCCATGATTATAAAGTGCGCGTAATGAGGTACCACAAGAAATAACCAACGCTTGCTCTCGATGTTGCTTAATACACTCAAAACTTTGATCTAGTGATGGGCCAGATGCACAAATAAAAATGTTCTTGGCAACCTTTAAGTAATCATCATGGTGACGTACCCTTAAAAACGTTCTTTTCTTCTTGGCACTAATAATACTATTGCGAATAGACTGAATATCATCTTCACAAAAGCCATACCCAGAGTACAAAATAGAATTGTTATCTTCTAACTGCTCAATTAAAGCAACACTACTCTCACTTTCATAGTGACGATATATGGGAAGAGATGCTAACCGATGGAAACCTCTAAATTCGGCAACACGTCTAATCGCGGCCAAATAATGCTTCATTGTCTGTCCGACAACTAGGCTTATACCTCGATTATTTACCGAAAACTGCTCAAATAACCACTCATAGTCAATTGTATGGAGTGAAGCGTAGAAAAAATCTCTGTTGGGCTCATATATCACTATCATTTCCGTATTAGAATTAGCCAATGACTCAAGGTGATAGCCTAAACCGATACCAGTAACACAAACAAGAGGGTAGCTCTCAACAGGTTCCCAATCTTTTCCTTGCTGAGGTGTTACGTATGGTTTTGCAAGCTGTTGTAGCGAATCCATATAATTAGGGTGAATATGTTCATGCATTGCATTTTCATAACTGGCACCGTCATAGCTATCAATATTATAAACGAAACTAAATGGCTTTTTCATAAACTGAGCCATATGTTCTTGAGAAACTTCTTTTGGATCCCCTTGGTAAACAAATTGCCCATTACCAGCAATGTTTAAATAGCCATCGGCATCCATTTCCAGGGCCCATTGTTCTGGTTGATAATTAACAAACTCATTAAAGAGTTCAGAGTTTTTACGTTGAAAAAAGGCGAGATTTTTGTGGAAGGTAAGTTGTAATACCGTTCTTAACAACTCAAGATTTTGTTCGCTCATTGCGCAACCTTATTCAAAGGAAATTTGACACTTTAACCTATAAAGCAATAATTACACCAATACCCTGTTTTAGCTATTAATATCTACACAAAAAACAAAAAACCGCTCAATAAATTGAACGGCTCTATGTGTGCGTGGTATTTTTAATCAGAATTAGCTGGTTTTCTTAACCACCCCAGGCATGTTGTCTAACTGCCCCATTAAATAACTCGAGGTAGAGTTCATATTGGCCACCAGCATATCCATAGCGTTGTATTGTGATAATAAACGTGCTTCGTAATTTTCCATTTTACGATTAAATGCAGTCATATCGTCTTCAAGTTTATCTAGTTGCGTTTCATACCCATTAATGCGTGAATCGATTAACCCACCAGACTCAGTGTAATTAGCAATTAATGTATCGGTTGAAGCTGCAAAGCCAGGCGTTGAATCATCACCAACAAAAAACTGTTGAACCGCACTCGGATCTTCAGCAATCACTTTATTTAAAATGGTGGAGTCTAATGACAAGACACCATATTGGTCTGACTCGACACCAAGTTGTGCCAAAGAAAGCGTATTGCCACTACCACTGTCAAAGGATTGGCTTAGCATATTTCTTAATTTTCCCGTGATCCCACGTAACATAGAGTCACCCGCTAACGGACCACCACCGGCCTCTCCCGCTTGACCAAGTTCTTTAGCCACCTTGTAATATTCGTTATAGCTTTTAACAAAGGCCCCAAGTTCTTTCGCGACTAACGCATTATCTTCACTGACCGACACTTTAGAGTTGCCATCATCGACATCTTGTGCCTTTTTAGCGGTCAAGGTAATGCCATCAATGGCATTTTCAAAGGTGTCTGTTGCATTAGTTAGGGTAATTTGGCCATCAATGGTTATAGAAGAGTCAAGTGCTGCATTGGTTTCAATAAGGTTTGACTCGACCAAAGGATCGCCACTACGACTTGCCGGATCGATATAAGTTAATAAGTCATTTAAACGACTACTAGGATCAAGTGGTGTAGTGCCATCACTTTGTGTCGCTGTAATTGAAAGCTTGTTGTCGAGTCCGGTATTATTGGATGTCATGACTAAGCTTTGTTGGCCGCCGCTATCGGTAATAATAGTCGCAGTCACATCTTCATTGTCAGTAGACTCGTTAATTTTATCTCTGATGTCACTTAAAGTATCAGTGGCACTAATATCTAAGGTGAAGCCAGTAGGGTCATCAGGGGTCGAAAATGTCAGCTTTCCCTCACCCACAGCAAGCGTTTCATCGAACGGGGTCGACATGACTTTATGTGCTTGAGCCAAATTATTAACTTTTATATCATAGCTACCGACCTGAGCCGTTTTGTCCGACTCAATCTTAACAAAGTCATCACTGCCGGATGCTTTTCTTAATTGGTAATTTTCAGCATCTTTAAGTTTATCGAGTGAGTCGGCTAATGAAGACAACGATGCCTTTAATGAACCGTTTGCAGAAATGTTAGTAGTTAACTTGGAACCTTGTTTATTGATACGCTGTTGAAAAGGGACACGCTCAGCTTCAACAAATGCTGATACAAGATCTTGTACAGGCATACCAGAGCCAATACCTGTAAATGAAATACCTGACATAACTCACCTCTTCACACTAGTAGTATCAAACACTACTTTTATTACCACGTAACTTTTTGTCGCCAATTAGCACTTCCACCAATTTACAATGGGATGGCTAAGCCTTCACATTAACAAATGTACCTGCCGCATCCGATAAACTAGCCACTAAATCTAGCACTTCTTCTGAAGGATACTGACGGACCGTTTCACCAGAGTTTTTATCAATGACTTTTATCACATCACGGCCTGAATCTTCATCAACACTAAACTCTAAGCCTCGATTTAAAGAACCAACAAAATCTTGCAGTTTTTGCGCCATCGCTTCGAGTTGGTCTTTTTGAAGTGCTGGTTGCTCTTCGCTTACCGACGCTGATTTGTTGTTCGAAGTAATATCCTCAGCGAGCTTAGCTTGTTCCAATTGGGAAACATTTAATTTACTAGCTTGGACCGCATCTCTTTGTTGATAGGCTGAATTCGTCGCTTGTTGATTATTGCTAACGCCTGAGCTATCAGGAGTGCTCAACGATAATTCAATACTCATAACTTACTCCCATTTAAATCTAATCACCTTCACTGTAAAGCCAATAGCACTAACAAGTCTCTTATAACCTTTATAATAAAACGACTATCAAGCTTTATCAATTGACAAAAACGCAAATAACCGCTGCTGATGATACAGGCAACGGTTATTAATACGGCTTAATTTTCAAAAGCCTTCTAGCTAAGGTGTTCGGGAGCTAGAAGGTCAAGGCTACAAACTTAAGCCGAAGTTAACGCTACCTTAACCTAACAAGCTTAGTGCTGCTTGTGGTAGTTGATTCGCTTGCGCTAAAATCGAAGTACCCGCTTGTTGTAAGATTTGATTTTTAGTCATCATCGCTGTTTCACTAGCAAAGTCAGTATCACGAATACGGCTTCTAGAGGCTGATACATTCTCTTCAATGTTTGCTAAGTTAGAGATAGTATGTTCAAAACGGTTTTGAATCGCACCTAAAGTTGAACGTTGTGAGTCAATTTGTGCTAACGCGCCATCGATAACATCAAGTGCATCTTGAGCACCAGTTTGAGTACCTAAATCAACAGCAGATATTTTAGACAATGTAGATACCGCATCCGCACCAGCATCGGCATCAGTTGCAGTTACCACAGCAAATGAATCCACTGAAGTTAACTTGATACTTCCAGCAACTACAGTTGAGTCTGTCGCTGCGACTGTACCAGTTAGAGTAATCGCAGCAGCTTGCTTAGTACCAGCAGCATCAATACCTTTAACTGTCATATCACCAGTAGTAGTGGCTAAGTTCGCGATATCAATATCTTTACCAGACTCATCAGTTAGGATAATTGAGCCACCTTCATTTGATGCACTTACACCAGTATCACCAGATTTTGCATTAATCGCAGCAGTTAGCTCTTCTAAATCTGTGATGTCAGAAGTACTAGCAGAAATTGCTGTACCATTTAGTTCAAATGTTGCTGAACCAGTCGCTGTCATTGTAATTTCAGCTTGACTACGGGCATCAGCAGTAACACCTGTTGTTGCAGATTCAGCATTAATGCTCTTAGCAATTGTTTCAGCTGTATCAGCAGCTGCTGGCGCAGTTGTTAGTGCAGTACCATTGATTGTTAATGCACCACCTGCAACACCATTAGCCGTTGCCGCAGCACTTGCAGCTGACGCACGGCCAAGACCTACTGCAGAACCAGCCGCACCAGCAAGCGTATGTTGCTCTGAACCAATTTTACTTGCAGCTGTACTTTTTAGAGTCACACTAATAGTTTCATTAGCATTTGCACCAATTTGGAAAGACTTAGAACCAAAAGAACCGTCTAATAGTTGCTGACCACCGAAACTAGTAGTATCAGAGATACGAGTTAACTCAGTTTGTAGTGCTGCAACTTCTTTTTGTAGTGCTTCGCGGTCAGCTGAAGAGTTTGAACCATTCGCTGATTGTAAAGAAAGGTCACGCATACGTTGTAAGATATCTGTAGAGGCTTGCATTGCACCCTCAGCAGTTTGCGCCATCGAGATACCATCGTTCGCATTACGTTGTGCTACACCTAGACCGTTGATTTGGGAAGTTAAACGGTTTGAGATTTGCAGACCAGCGGCATCATCTTTTGCGCTATTGATACGCATACCTGATGATAAACGTTGCATTGAAGTAGCCAAATCATTACCAGATTTTGATAAGTTACGTTGACCGTTTAAAGAACTTACGTTAGTTGATACTGTTAAAGCCATGATAATTCTCCGCTTACTTACTATTAATTTTGTTAATTAGTTTAGGAATATGAATCCCTGTTAATTAACTTAACGGCACGGTGTGGAGAAACTTTACACTTTTTTTTATTTTTTTTACTTTTTTAATCCAAAAGAACCAAGAACATCAATAAGAGGCTGTTTTATATTGGATTATTATAAGTAAACACATAAGTAAATGTAACTTTTTATCTATAGAAATGCAAAACCCACCAAAAAAGGTGGGCTTTTATGCAGCTAGCAGAGTTAAATAGTGGGGATTAACCGCCCAATAATTGAACCGCTGCTTGCGGGATTT
Source organism: Psychrobium sp. 1_MG-2023 (assembly GCF_030689115.1). NCBI lineage: Bacteria > Pseudomonadati > Pseudomonadota > Gammaproteobacteria > Alteromonadales > Shewanellaceae > Psychrobium > Psychrobium sp. 1_MG-2023. The sequence continues at coordinate 146,498 of NZ_JAUYVJ010000002.1, forward strand.
GGTTCGCTTGCGACAAGATTGAGGTACCCGCTTGTTGCAAGATTTGGTTTTTAGTCATATTTGCCGTTTCAGTGGCAAAGTCAGTATCACGAATACGACTTCTTGCCGCCGAGTTATTTTCAACAACGTTACTTAAGTTGGAAATCGTTGACTCAAGGCGGTTTTGAATCGCACCCATACTTGCTCGGTTACTATCAATAAAGGCTAATGCAGAATCAATGACCTCAATTGATAGTTGCGCTCCTAGTGCATCACTAACATCAATTTGATCAACAGGCTCTAAATTAGCTGATTCCACCCCAGTTGAAGGCATAATGCTAGTCGCACTACCTTGCACTGTGTAGTTAAGTGAAGAAGACAATCGTACCACTCCTGTCGCTACGGCATCTGGGGTTGCAGTGGCTAATGTATAGGTGTCCGTACGAGCTGTTCCTTCGTAATCTAATGCCGTCATTACGGTATTAGCCGTCGAGGTATAGTTCCCAAGGACAATATCGTCCCCCGACTCACTCGTTAAAACAATTTCATTATCTATGGCTTCTGCGGTAATCCCTGTTTTACCAGAAATCTTGTTGACCTCATTAACAAGTGAATCAACATCATCATCTTTTACTGTTGCTGATAGTTGGATCGCGGTGCCATTTGAGCCTTGTAAATCAAATGATACTGATGTCGCCGTCGTAAATGCTGCAAAGTTTAATTTTGTTAAAGTACGTGCATCAGCCTTAGCAGACGAATCACTGCCGTTGATTGCCGCTTCTAACGCTTTTGCATTTGCACCAGTCAGGGCCGCAGTTGGACCTTCAGAGCTAGTAATAGTAACCGTTGCTGCAGCGGTCGTATTAACAGAACCAACAGAGCCAAAGCCTGCTGCACCTGTGGTATTAGCTAAACCCTGAATATCGAGCTCATAACTACCAATATCCGCTGCCGCAAATGAAGAGAGGCCCATTTGAATCGTTTCAAATGATTTAGCACCCACTTGGAAGCTCTCGGTACCGAAACTACCATCGAGTAACTTACGATCACCAAAGGTAGTAGTATCAGCAATACGAGTTAACTCTTGTTGTAACTGTGTGACTTCTTCCTGAATCGCGCGGCGATCTGCTGGTGAATTCGAACCATTGGCCGCTTGAATTGAAAGGTCACGCATACGGTGGAGGATATTGGTTGATTCTTGTAGCGCCCCTTCAGCAGTTTGCGCTAATGAAATACCATCGCCAGCATTACGCACAGCAACATTTAGGCCCGAAATTTGCGAGGTTAATCGATTTGAAATTTGTAAACCAGCGGCATCATCTTTAGCACTATTAATACGTAAACCTGATGATAATCGTTGCATAGAAGTCGCTAACTCGTTACCTGAAGCACCCAGGTTGCGTTGTGCATTTAACGAGGTAACGTTAGTTTGTACTGTAAGAGCCATGATATAGCCTCCACTTTAATGACTAAGGCATCAAAGGGATGCCACAAGTCGGTAAAATTATTAATATTTCTGCTTAGCTAATTAATACAAAGCAACCAGTGTGCCAACTATAAAACTTAATTACATTAATCTTAGTTAATTTAAGCAAAACGTAGATAGCAGCTAGTTTTAAGCGATTTTTTATTTTTAATTAATTAAACATTAATGCCTTAAAACAGCATTTCACTTCGTCAATAAACTGACTTTTGCCGCTAATTGCCGCTCTTTGCCACCGTCAAATTTTGTACAATATGATTTAAGGAGCGGCGGCTTACTTCATTAAAGATAAGATGCATAAATGTAATTGGGTTGGTTGGGACTATGTAAAACAGAGCTCCCGGCTAAGAGACTGCCGGGAAGACGGTTGTTAGTATGCTACCGAGAAGCGTTGTCGATACGCTGCCAAGAAGAATTGTTGGTGCGTTGTCGAGAAGAACAGTGTTGGTCACACTATCGAAAGAAAGACAGTTATAAAAAGGTTACAAGAAGTTCAATAAACTCATACTTTGCACTTGAGAGAATGCAGTTTGTGAGGCTTGCAGTGACAACTTTTGCCGCTCAAACTGTGAGATAGCTTCTACCATATCAAGATCCTCTAATGAAGAACGTGATTTTTCAATCGTCAAATTATAGTCGATATGACGTTCACTTTGACTTTCGGTCAACTGTAACCTCGCGCCGATTTCAGCACGCACATTACTAAACTTTATTTGAATTTCATCCATATCAGCAATGATATGACCATAATCTTGTTGTCGTGCCCCTTCATCAGCGCCGGTACCATTTGACGCCCTAAGCCAGTCAATTGCATCATTCATCACACTAAACACATCAGTTTCTGATTGAGGTGATAAAGTGATAGAATCTCCTTCTTGTGGCGTTTGATTTATCTCTGTTTCAATACCACTAAAACTAATAGAGTCTCCAGCAACATAAACAGCTTGAGTTAATGGCAGTGTTGGATAAACCTGTGTGCCTAACGCATCAGTAACAGTAACGCCCATTTCACCACTTGGCATAGTCGCAAAACTAATCTGGTAATCATCAGGTGTTGCTACAGGTACATAAGAAGCACGGTCAACAATTTCTGAGCGAGTAACAACCGCGCGGTCAATTTCTTCATGCGCAGGGTTTAATGTATAGGCAGGCTTAAAATCGCCTACACTGTTTGCCACCGTCATAAAAACATCTTCACCAGGGTCACTAGTGGCAACTTGCACCCCTAACCCCACATTGGTTAAGCGCTGCCCTTTATCACCAACATAGTTAACACTGCTATCGGATTGTTCAATAAATGGAGGCGTCTCTGTTTGAAATCCCCCAAAAACATAACTGCCTGACTCATCTCGTGTGTTTGCTAATGACAACAATTCATCAAAACGGGCTTCTAACTCATCGGCAAGAGCGTCTCTTGCCGATTGATCATTGGCAACACTATTACCTTGTAACATTAAGTCTTTAACTCGAAACATGACATCTTCTGCTGATTGCATTGCGCTTTCTTGTACTGTGATGCGCGATTCAGCAAAGGTAATATTTGTTTGGTATTGCTCAGTTAAGGCCTGTTCTTGGCGGATATTTAAGATAGAGATAGCAGCAACAGAATCATCACCTGCTGTGATCACGCGTTTGCCTTCAGAAATACTGACAATCGACTGATTAACATCACTTTGACGATTAATAATATTGTCCGTATTACTTTGATAAAATTGATTCGTTGAAATTCGCATTTACCCCTCCTACCTAGCTGACTGAAGCAAGGTTTGAAAAATCTCATTTGCTGTTGAAATGATTCGAGCACTGGCAGAGTAAGCCTGTTGAAAACGCAACAAGTTTGATGCTTCTTCATCGAGGTTAACTCCAGAGGTGTTGGACATTCTCGTTTCTGCCTGTGTGTAAAGTGTTTGAGTTGCGCCAGCCTCAATACGAGAGGTAGCCGTTACAGAGCCCACGCTAGTGACCGCACCTTCAAATAGATCGCTCATTGTTGAACGACCTTGATTCGCCAGTTTTTGTTCGCTTAAGCTTGCCATTGCCAACGCATTTTTATTATTGCCCGTACCGTATGCGTATTCGATACTATAAACTTCTGGGGCATTAATTGTTTGTCCCGAAGGCTGACCAGATAACTTAAAACTCATGCCAGCCGTTGAGAAGTTCAGCGGTCCAGTTGTATAAGTTGCTGATGTACCAAGTGCTGTACCACTACTATCAAAAAGAGGTTGAGCGACTCCTGAGCTATCAAGCACCTGATAATTAAAGGTTCCAACAGGCGCTTCATACACTTCTAACGACAAGGCGCTCCCCGCACTAGGAAAACCAGCTGCGGCAGTATTATCAACACTGGTTATTTCTAATTTCGCTGTATTAACGTTATCTTTTGAAGAATAAACCTCCACCACAGAAGATGTCGCGATTTGCGATGGTTGTGTTAACTCTACATCTAGGTTCGCTCCACCAAGGCGGGTTGGCTGAATTATAAAATCGTCGCCATCAAGGGGCGTCCCACCTGCTTCTTTAAACATAAAACCATCAGGAGTCGTAAACGTTCGGCTACCGACAGCTGCTGGCGCATCAGGGGTTAATGTCTGACTACTACCGTCGGTTAAGTTTGTTAAAGTATAAGTACCGCCCATAAAGCTTAATTTATAATCATCACTAGTAAGCTGGTTAGGGTCTGTAATCTCAACTGCGCCGCTTAAAGTGCCAGTATTATCTTGATCTGCCATAAAGCGTCGTTGAGTGGACTCAAGGGCATTAATGTCCTCAAATAAATTTTGTCCTGGCAACCCATTTAAATCAACGCCTTGAGACTGCACTGTATTAAAAGCATCAGCCACGGTAATTGCGGTTTGGCCTAATTTGTTAATTGTATCGGTTAAAATACCATCCCGATAAGTCACCAAAGAGCCTAGACTGCCACCAACTTGTTCGTTCGAAAGGCGTTGCTCACTGCCTGAAGGGGCAACAATAGCCAGCTCGGTTTGGCGAGGATCCGGGTTACCCATTTTAGCACTGACCGAAAAAAACGTTGTGCCTGTCACGAGTGTTTGTCCACTGGCAATATAAACATTTAAAGCGCCATCTTGAGTGGGTACGGTAGACACGTTGGTATATGAAGAAAGTTCCTTGACTAACGAATCACGCTTATCCAGCAAATCACTTGGCGTTGCCCCATTTGCAGATCCTTTAACGATATCGCGATTAAGACTCGCAAGTTGAGCTGATATTTCACTAATCATTTCAACTGACGTTTCTAGCTCATCATTCACTGCATTGTATTCTGCATCTAATGTACGCTGCACAGACTGCACATTTTGCGAAAAAGTATTAGCCTTAGACAACATAACTTCCCGTAAACCAATATCACCAGGAACATCCACCAGTGAGTTGACCGCTGAGAATAAGTCATTCAATGAATTGGATACGTTAGGTCCAATCAATGACATCGTCTCATCTAGACGTAACATCTTTTCAGCCATGGTTTGTGCATTGCTATTGAGAGTTTGATTAAAGACTAACTCATTGTAGCGAAACTCATCAAAGACACGCTCGACCTGTGCAATGCGTGTACCAGTACCCACAAAGTCATTGCCCGAGGTGACAGGCAAAGTTGTTTCTTGTAATACTCGTTGGCGGGAATAACCATCGGTATTTACATTGGCAATATTATGACCCGTCGTGCCTAATTGCTGCTGAGAAGCAAGCAATCCACTCACACCGAGTTGTAATAAATCAACGCCCATAACTTTATTCCTTACCTCGAGAAAACATCACAACCGATTAACTAAATGACTAGTTCGCTAATTGATTGACCCTGGACAGTACCGACATGATCTTTGATGCGTAATTTGGATCTGTCGCATAACCGGCTTGTTGTAATCCTTGCAAAAAGCTTGCCGGATTTGAAATTTTCTCTAACGCTGGTTGATAACGGGGTGAGTTTTGTAAGAACTGAGTAAAGTCATCAAAGCTTTGCTCTAGGCCATCATAAGCCCTGAACTGGGCCTTTTCACGAACTGCAACACCGTCACGATATTCAAGAGTTGAAACCGTCGCATGCTCACCTTGCCAGCGATTATCCGCTTTGATATTGAATAAATTAAAACTTGATTCTTGTGACGGTTTATTGACTATTTTTTGCCCCCAACCGGTTTCTAATGCCGCTTGAGCAATAAGTACACTTGGTGAACCGCCTAATGCAGCGGCAGCCTTTTTAGCATACGGCATCAACTGATTAACGAAGTCGGCAGGTGAAGTAAATGATGGATTCGCACTTTGCTCGACTTTTTCAGGCTGTGATTTTGCCGCTGGAATAGCACTAGCTAAGTTACCGTAGTCATTACCTGAAAATACACGCTCTATTTTCTTGCGGATATCACTATCAAGGCTCGACGTTTTTAGCGATGTCGCCTCCATCGCAGGCAGACTTTGAGTACGCAATGCCGCAGCTGGCATTACATTAGACGTTTGCGGGCTTAATTGCTGGACGATAAGTTCTGAGAGGCCAAGGCTTCCGTTTTGGCTCAAATCTAGAGCCATTTGATCATCATACATATTTCGATAGGTCTCACTACTCTGGCTATTAAGCGGAGAGTCTGACTCAAACGCTTTATTTGCTTCACGCATACTTTTAAGTAACATCTTCATGAAGATGCCTTCAAATTGCTTAGCCACTTTCTCTAACGCTTTTTTCTCATCTTGTTGAGCTTCTTTACGAAGATTATCTAAAGAGGCGACATCTTGATAATTTGATTGCGCAACACGCGTATTGCTTGGCATCAATTGTTTAGCTAATGAATCCATGTCAATTCCCTCCTTAAATAACGATTAGTTCGCCGTGTAACGAACCTGCTTGTTTTAAGGCTTCTAAAATAGCCATAAGATCAGAAGGTGAAGCTCCCACCAAGTTTACCGCTTGGACGAGTTCGTCCAGAGTCGTACCTGGAATAAACTTAAACATGCGACTGTCATTACGGTTTACGTCAATAATTGTGTCATCTTCAACGGCTGTTTCACCATTCGCCAATGGGTTTGGCTGAATGACTGCTGGGTTTTCAGCAATGGTTACCGTTAATGAGCCGTGAGTAATCGCCGCAGGCTTTAAACGAACCTGTTGACCAATCACAATAGTACCAGTACGTGAGTTAACAATAATTTTTGCCGCAGCTGTTGCTGGCGTTACATCTAAGTTTTCAAGTACAGACAAGAAATAAATACGTTGTGATACGTCTCTTGGCGCTCTGACATTAATTGATGTGGCATCAATCGCTTTTGCAACATCATTGGCACTTGGTTCAACAATATCTGTAGTGCCCGTTACACCGCCGCCAAACTTTTGATTAATCGTACTGGCAAAAGCTTGAGCTGTTGTGAAGTCAGGGTTGTGTAAGTTAAAGGTAATGTAATCACCTTGAGCAAACGAGTTAGGCACCTCACGTTCAACAATCGCGCCATTAGGGATTCGGCCAACTGTTGGGGTATTTTGAATCACTTTAGAGCCGTCATCGCCACTGGCACTAAATCCTGACACCATCAAACTACCTTGAGCAACCGCATACACATTACCGTCGAGACCTTTCAAAAAAGTCCTAAGTAAGGTGCCGCCGCGTAGACTTTTAGCGCTACCAACAGAAGAAACGGTAATGTCAATATTTTGGCCAGGTTTGGCGAATGCATTTAAATCCGCATGAATGGCGACCGCTGCTACGTTTTTAATCTTAGGTTTAACCCCTGCTGGCATAGATATGCCAAAATTCCGTAACATCGTCATGAAGCTTTGGTCAGTAAAAGGGCTTTGCTCGCCAGTACCAGGTAGGCCAACGACTAAGCCATAGCCAACGAGCTGATTTGAACGGACACCTTTAACAGAAGCTAAATCCTTGATTCTTTGTGCTTTAGCCTGTTCAACACACCCAAAAAATAGAGAGCATAACAGTATAAAGTAAGTAATTAGAGTAAGCTTTTTCATTAAAAATCTCCTGACACAAAATTGACGGATTAAAACGGCCACCAATTACTATTAAAGAATCGTGCCAACCATCCAGCTTTTTGTGCATCAGCGAAAGATCCTGTGCCAGAATACTGAATTCTAGCGTTTGCAACGCGTATTGATTCGATTTGATTATCCGCACTAATATCTTGTGGTCGTACGATGCCGTTAAGGCGAATGAACTCATCACCATTGTTAATGGTTATCCATTTCTCACCGCGTACAATTAAATTGCCATTACCTAGCACTTGCACCACACTCACCGAAATAGATCCACTTAAACTATTTGATTGGTCTGCACTACCTGTACCTTTAAACTCACTGTCTTGATCTAAACCAAAATCTAATGTGTTGCCGCCAATGGTGACGTTTTTTCCTAATCCTGTGACAGGCGATAGCGTCACGCTATTTTCTTTTTTAGTATTACTATTCGCATTTTTCTTTGCTGAGGTGCTTTCACTCAAAATAACTTCAATAATATCGCCAACACGACGTGCTTTAACATCGGCATATAAGCTATCTAGCTGATTAACATCAAACAGCGAGCCTGTCTTAACAATTTGTTTTGGAGGTGTAGCTGGATAAATTGGTGCATAATATGGATCATCTGCAATCGGCTTATTATTAGTATTGGCACAACCAACCAATAGGCTAACACCTGCTAACAATAAAAATTTTTTCATTTTTTCACCCTCTACAAAAACCTAGTGCTATACAAATAAGCTCATCAGCTAGCTTTTCATATAAATTCTTAAAGCTGCTGTGTAACAAAGCTCATCATTTGATCAACCGACGAGATAACTTTAGAGTTCATCTCATAAACACGTTGTGACTCTATTAAATTAACAAGTTCCTCTGTCACATTAACGTTAGAGGTCTCAAGTGCTCCTTGACGTACTGACCCTAGGCCATCAAGCCCTGGGGTTCCTTGTATAGGAGCACCACTGACACCGGTTTCAGTGTATAAGTTCTGTCCCATCGGCTCTAATCCTTGTGGATTGATAAAGTTAGAAACAGTTAATTGCCCCACTACAGTATTTTCAGCTTGCCCACGCTGGCGTACAGACACTTCACCTTCAGAAGATACCGATATACTCACCGCATCTTGAGGGATAGTAATTGCAGGCTGGACTAAATAGCCACTGCCTGGGGTCACAATTTGCCCTTCTTCGTTCAACATAAATTGGCCATTACGGGTATAGCCAACATTTCCATCGGGCATTAAAATTTCAAAGAAGCCATCACCCTCAAGCATCAAATCTAGAGGGTTTTCTGTGGTTAGCATATTACCTTGCGAAAACTCTTTTTGAGTTGCCACCACTTTAGTACCAGCACCCAACATTAAACCGGCTGGTAGCTCTGTATTTTGTGATGATTTACCACCAGGCTGATTAATGTTTTGATAGAGCAAGTCTTCAAAGACCGCTCGAGACTTCTTAAAGCCAACGGTACTAGCATTCGCTAAGTTATTTGAAATTGTTGCAATATCTGTTTGTTGAGCATCTAAGCCCGATTTACTTATCCACAATGCTGCATGCATAATTAATCTCCTAAATTATCCTAGACGCAATAAACGATCTTGTGATGTATCAACTTCTTCTGCTGTTTTCATCATCTTAACTTGCATATCAAATTGGCGCTGTAAGCTAATTAAATCCACCATTTCACTGACTGAGTTAACATTACTTCCTTCAAGCATGCCACTAGCAATCGTTACTTCTGCGTCATTCACGAACTCGCCACCATCTTTAAGGCGAAATAAGCCATCATTACCTTTGACCAAGTTTTGCCGTTCTGGGTTAACCAGTTGTAAGCGGCCAACTTCTTCAATTACTGTCGCTGGAGCCCCTTGAGGTCTAACAGTGATTGTTCCGTCACTACCAATATTCAATTCATCAACCGGTATTGGGAGTGCTATCGGCCCTCCATCACCCATAATGAACTGTCCAGCAGCGTTACGTAACATACCGGCATTATCAATTTGTAACGATCCAGCGCGAGACAATGCTTGTGAACCATCCTCAGCTTGCACGACTAACCAACCTTCGCCTTGAACAGCAACGTCTAAGTCTCGAGAAGTAGAAATTAAAGGACCCGAAGTAAAGTCTTGAGCCGGACGCTCTGTCAACGAAAACACTCGTGTCGGCATGCCTTCGCCAAAAGCCTGCATTGAGCGTGCTTGCTCAATATCAGATTTAAAACCTGTGGTTTTGGCATTAGCTAAATTGTTCGCTCGCAATGCAGTAGCATTGAGGTTTTCTTTGGCGCCACTCATGGATATATAAAGTAATTTATCCATATTTCACCCCGTCAATAAATTATCAATTTGCTAGGATTAGCAGTTCATAACAAGATAAATGCAACAGGTATGCCAATAGTATGGGTAAAATTAAGAGTGAAAATAAAGGGAGGAGATATTTAACCATTTCACTTCGTAACACCCAAACAAAGGTGTTACGAAACAAATGGTTGAAGTCATTATCTAATTTGCAAAATAGTTTGAGATAATGTTTGATTCACTTCTAGTGCTCTTGAGTTAGCTTGGAAGTTACGTTGAGCGGTAATTAAGTCTACCAACTCTGTCGTTAAATCGACATTCGCTTGCTCTAATGCAGCCGAGTTAATCGTACCGAAGGTGCCGCTATCGCCTTCACCTGGTAATGGCTCGCCAGAATCTTGACTCGCCTTCCAAGATGTATTACCAATTTGCGTTAAACCTTGTTCATTTCTAAAGCGCGCCATAGCAACTCGCCCCAGTGGCTCAGCACTACCATTACTGTAAGTTGCTTTAACTAAACCATCTGGGCCAATTTCTACCCCGGTTAATCGACCAACCGTTAAACCATTTTGCTCAAGAGAAGTCACTTCAAAGCCAGACGAGAATTGTGTTGGCTCATCAAGTTTGATTGTAACCGCTTGTGTACCATCAGCACCTGTTGGATAAACACCAGCACCTGGTGTGCCTAATGCTTCTAATACAATATCAGGACTAGCTGGCGCTGCAGGTGGCTGATAAATACCACTGGTATCAAAATTAATTAATGCTCCAACGTGGCCGGTACCAGCAGTCGCTGCAGTTGGAGAAGCCGCTGAAGCAACATCAACTTTAATGCCATCAACTGCAGTAAACTGTGCCCATTGATTTGGTGCAGAGACATCCTTTACAAAGTAACTGGTTTGTACATGTGACTCACCTAATGAGTCATAAATTGTAATCGATGTTGAGTGGTTGTAAGTCGTTGGGTCTGTATGGTCGAATAAACTTAAATCTTTCGCTGTAGCGTTTGCAGGTAAGTTCGCTGACATGGTGACTTCACTAGACATTACCGGAACACCCGCTGTTTCAGGGATCTGAATTCCATTAGTCGATGTAAGGTTGATGGCAGCTGAGGTGCCATCAGTATTTACCGGATACGTTTGTAAGTAGTTACCTTTTGAATCGACAATGAAGTTTTCATTGTTTAATTTAAAGGCACCTGCTCGCGTAAACGTTAAATCTTTAGAGTCAAGGCCATCTGACGTTACAAAAAAACCTGGACCAGTAATCGCCAAATCTAACGCATTATTAGTGAAAGACAAGCTACCTTGGTGGAATTGCTGTGCAACTTGCGCTGTTGTTGCACCGTCACCGGCCTTCGTTTTTGAGTTAGTAAATAATGAGGAGGCATAGACATCGGCAAATTCTGCACGAGACTCTTTAAAGCCGATAGTGTTTACGTTAGCAATATTATTGGCCGTCACATCCAAATCTTTCTTTGATGCAGCGATGCCACTTAGTGCGATATTAAAAGACATTTTAAAACCCTCTTTTCAGATTAACCTTCGGCAACTGCTAACACTTCATTCAGTGAAATGTTGCCTAGCCCTCTTAAATTTAATACTACGCCGTTAGCAGAATTCCCTAAGCTAACGCTCGCTACATGACTGTATGTTGAAACAGCTAATTCTTGTTGTTCTCCACCAACACTGCCAGTGGCTTTAATTGAATAATTACCTTCAGGCACAGCTTCTCCCTTTTCGTTAGTGCCATCCCAAGTGAATTCATTATTACCTGCCGGCATATTAGCCAGCTTGATAGTTTTAATTAACTCACCCGTTTCGTTCTCTATACGAACTGACATACCAGGGGTTGCTTCAGGTAAACTAATAACCGCCTCAATACTTTCACCAGGCTTAACATGCCCCACATTCGCAGGAATGAGAACTTTTTGACCGACCAAGCTCGAAGCCTGTAATGCTTGAGAAGATGTCATAACCGAATTTAAATCTTCAAACTGATTGGTCATTTGAGAAATACCTTCCACCGTACTAAAGGAAGCCATTTGTGAAATCATCTGATCATTATCAACAGGTTTTGATGGATCTTGCATTGCTAACTGCTCAGTCAATAAGCGAAGAAAGTCCTCTTGATCTAATGTCTGATTAGAACCATCATCAACTTTCACTGGCTCTTTTTGCCAGCGCATCGAATCTAGATAAGCATTACTAGTATCAATTGTGCTCATTACTAATTCCCCTATTTACCTAATTGCAGTGTTTTCATTAGCATTTGCTTTGCAGCATCAGCGACTTGCACATTAGTTTGATAAGAACGTGAAGCTGACATCATATTGGCCATCTCCTCCATCACATTGACATTCGGCTTATATATATAACCGTTTTCATCTGCCAATGGGTGATTAGGGTTATACTCTTGGCGTAAAGGATCTTGATCTTCAACTATACCTAACACTTTTACTGGCACTGACTCTTCTTGATTAGCGGCAGCTTTTTGTAGCTCAGCGGCAAAAACCGGATGGCGACCACGATAGGTCTCTTCGACGCTGCTACTGACACTATTAGCATTGGCAAGATTAGATGCCGTAACATTTAATCTCAATGACTGAGCACTCATTCCAGAACCGGCGACATCAAAAATATTATATAAACTCATAATTAAGATCCTTTAATGGCTAATCTAAGCCCTTTAAACTTACCGCCGAGAAATTGTAGACTAGACTGATACTCCAATGCGTTTTTCATATACAAGTTTCGTTCCATTTGTACATCAACTGTATTGCCATCACCAGTATCAGGTTGATTTGGAATACGATACGCCACACCGTCACCAACAGAAGAAGTGACTTTAAAGTGCTTATCATGAGTTCTAGCCATACTTGAAGATAAATTAGACTCCGCATTTCGCATCGCTGTAGCAAAGTCCATATCTCGCGCTTTATAATGCGGAGTATCGGCGTTCACAATATTACTGGCAATTAACTCAGCACGCTGGGCTCTAATACCCACAGTGTGCTGTGCAATTCCTAATGCTTTATCAAATGAGATCGTCATAATTTTGTCTCTTCAATGGTTTTGTATATATAAAGCAATAGCTATGCCAGAAACAATAAAACATATTTTTTATGAGGAAATAAAAAAGGGCAAGCGAACGCTTACCCTATAACTAGTTGATAGTGCTTAATATATTATTTATTGGCCTGATAAACAATGCCTGCTTTACAGCGGTTCATTGTGAATTCATCTGTTAAGCCATTAATTGACTCTGATGCACCTAACATTAAATAGCCATCTTTATTAGCTACCTTGGCAAAGTTGGCAAAAATCTGCCGTTTAACTTCAGGAGAAAAGTAAATAAGTACATTTCGACAAAAGATTATATCGAAACGACCCAGCACATTAAAACTATCAAGCAGATTAAACTGTTTAAATTTAACGTGCTTTTTCACTTCAGGCTTAACCGAAAAACAATTGGTTGATGACGGATTGAAAAACTTTCGTTTACGCTCAGGTGATAAACCACGAGCTAAAGCTAAGTTGTCATATTCCCCCTTGTTACAATGCTCCAGCATGCTAGTTGAAATATCAGTAGCTAAAATATCAAAGCCATACTTTAACATTCCTGGATTTTTCTCTTTAAACTCTAAACACGTCATTGCAATGGAGTAAGGCTCTTGACCTGATGAGCTCGCTGCAGACCAGATTTTCAATGGCCGCTTTAAATCGGCAAACTCAGGCAGCAAACGTTGAGTTAATACTTCAAAAGGATACTTATCACGGAACCATAATGTTTCATTCGTCGTCATAGCGTCAATAACAACCGCCCGTAACGCCCGTTCTCGAAGTTCCATTGCTTTTTTGACTAACTGCGATAACGACTCACACTTATATTCGCTCATCAGCGGTGCGAGACGGCTTCTGACTAAATACTGCTTACTATTACCTAAAACGATGCCGCAATGCTGCTCAAGAAAGCGGCAAAAGTCAGTATACTCTTTTTCAGTCAAGTCTTTATTTGTCACTCGATATTTCCCTAGCTGGTTGAGAGTGCAAGATATTAATATTACGCTCAACAGCGGCGGCTAAGTCATCAGGGTTAAATTTAGCGATAAAGTCATCTGCACCGACATTATCAACCATCGCCTGATTAAAGACACCACTCAACGAGGTATGCAAAATAACTCGAAGATCTTTCAATTTTTCCATCGTTCTGATTTCAGCGGTTAAGGTATAGCCATCCATTTCAGGCATTTCAATATCAGAAATTAACAAACCTAATTTTTCAGTAACTGAACGCTCGCAAGTTTCACTTAAAGCGATAAGCTGTTCTAATGCTTCTCGACCATTTTTCGCTTGCATAATCTCTAAACCCAGTGGGGTTAGGGCTCGTTTAACCTGATTCAATGCCACAGTCGAGTCATCAGCAATCATCAACATTTTTTCACTGTCAGCAATTATTTCTTTGGCTTCTTGTAACACTTCATCTGTCATTTCTTCATTAGTAGGTGCTACTTCCATTAGAATTTTTTCTACATCTAAAATCCCAACCATATCGTTATCGACTTCTGTGACAGCCGTAAGATAATTTTTATCACCAGCACCTTCAGGAGGCGGCATAATTTGCTCCCAATTAAGGTTAATAATGCGTTCGACAGAATCAACTAAAAAGCCCTGAATAGAACGATTGTATTCGGTAATAATGATAAAACGATTAGTTAAGTCATCGATTGCAGCGCCGCCAGTGGCTAAGCTTAAGTCAATGACAGAGATAGTCTCACCACGAATATGAGCAATACCACGCACTTCGCGCGCAAGGTTAGGCAAAGACGTTAATTTGGGACACTGCAGAACTTCTTTGACTTTAAAAACATTGATACCGTAGCGTTGTCGACCATTTAATTTAAACAGTAAGAGCTCAAGACGATTTTGTCCGACGAGTTGAGTACGCTGGTTTACTGAATCTAGTACACCGGCCATAGTGGCTCCATTTCAATAGACAGATAGTGAAAAGGCTTATTTTATGTTAGATTCATCCCTGTAACAGAGTTTTTACAACTCAACTACTGCTTCTACCATAGCGATAAGCAATAAAATTTAATTTACTTATATAAAATATAGTGACTTATGAGTAGTGTCAAACAAAGATATACGAATAAATACAACACCCTTAGTATAACGACAATAGTTGCCGTTTTAGTATTGTACCTTTTATCGACCAATGCCAAAGCAACTACCGTTCACCAATCAATAGAAAATCAAATCCATACTTATATTAAAGCACAGTTAGATGATTCCTCGAATAAAAAAACCGAAATAAATGTATCTAAAATAGATCGGCGGAAAAAATTAGCCGTTTGCCAGACACCATTAGAAATTAAAGTGGCGGGTAAACAGGGCCTGAAGCGTAATAGTACAATTCACGTCAGCTGCCAAGGGACATGGAATCTGTATGTTCCTGTTCAGGTCAAACAATTGATGTCTGTAATTGTCGCAGCAAAGAATCTCTCGCCAGGTACATTACTCAATAAAAGTAATTTAAAAAAAGCCTACGCTGACATGACAATAACCATGGGACAGACTGTCGAGCAACTGTCTCAGGTAACAGGTTCGAAAGTTAAACGCTATATTCAACAAGGTAGACCCATTTTATTTACTTCTGTTTGTCTTGTGTGTCGTGGTGATCCCGTATCTATCTATGCAAAAAAAGGAAGTTTAATCATAAAGTCTTCAGGCATAGCATTAAATGATGGTAGTATTGGGCAAATTATATCTGTAAAGAATTCAAGTTCAGGTCGAACCGTAGAAGGGACTGTCGTCGCGGTTGGTGAAATTGAGATAAAATTATAAATTGTGCTAAAGTTTTCTAAACCGCCGCCGATGTAGTGGTTGAAGAATAATTTTTTGTAGAGGCTATCATGGCAATTGATATTAATAAACTTGCAGGCAACCATAGTCAACAACTTGACAGCCTCAAGAATAAGTCGCAGAACAATGCAACTGAAGTTAAGCAGCAAAATGTTCAACAGCAGTCGCAAACTCAAGCACAAAGCCAACCTCAGGCCAAGGACTCTGTCTCGTTAACAAAACAGGCACAGCAATTGCACGGTATTCGAGAGAAGTTAAACAATACTTCCTCGGTAAACCAAGAAAAAGTAGAGAGCATTCGCAAAGCGATTGCATCTGGGGACTATAAAGTAGACCCTGAAAAATTAGCCGCTAACTTGGCGAAATTCGAGGGAGATCTAGAGAAGATCTTTTAAATGAATATTGAACAACCATTACAATTTTTATCTCTTCAAATTACGTATGCCGAGCAGCTATTAACACTGCTCGCGCAAGAAGAACAAGCCTTGATAGCCCGTCAATATGAAGCCATCAATCAACTCGCTGAACAAAAGCAACAGCTTATTGAACAATTGCAGCAAACCGATCAGCAACTAGCTAACTCCCTTCCTAATCCCAAAGAGTTTCCCGCTGAATTGCAATCTCATAAAGAGCAAGTTGATCTACTACTTAAGCAATGCCAAGAAAAAAACCAACAAAATGGCAAAGCTATTGCCTTAGGGCTCAATAGCCTTGAGCGACTGCAAGGCTCCTTGATTCAAAAGCGTGCAGGTAATTCGATGACTTATACAGCCAAGGGTAAAACCCGGGGCGGTTCCTTATCAGGTGGTTACGTCTCAGCTTAATTCCAATCCACATATTAGCCTTCCGACTATGGCTAGTGGTAGTCATACATCCAAGCATGAGGATATAATCATGAGTAAAACTTTGAAAATAATTCTTTTTACTAGCATATTGTCGCTTGTCGGGTGTAATTCAACTAAGTTTATTGAATATGAAACACAACAACCGCAAGAATTTGTCGTTTTAACAGCCATTGGTTATGCACCGATCAATCAGCAGCCAGGTAAAGATCGAACCACAAAAATGCTAAATGCAATCCACGCCTCAAAATTAAATGCCTACAGAGAGTTATCTGAACAAGTCCATGGCTTTCAGCTCAATGGCCAAACCACATTTAATCAATTAATTATTGAAAACTCTTCGATGCAAACCTCAGTCCAAGGACTGATCCGTGGAGCAACGGTTAAGAAAAGCTACCCAATCGATGATGATATCTATGCGACAGAGTTAGAGCTAGATTTTAAAACTATCTATCAACTTTATCAGTCAGCCAACTTACCTCGTCGAGTAAAAAATTAAGCGAGTAATAATCTATGACCAAATTTAACTTAATGTCATTTATCCTACTTAATATCTCCTTATTAGTTTTTTCTCCTACCGTTAAAAGTGAGTGGTTCGAGGCTCACGGTCAAGCGCCAATTATTAACAGCAATCTAGATGTTGCACGACAACAGGCCGTAGAAGATGCCCTTAGACATGCCCTACTTTTTAACGGAGCTCAAATTCAAAGTGTCTCTAAGCTAAGTCAAGGGCTACTAATGAGCGATCACTTTGAAGTTCGCTCACAAGGTAGTGTCCGGGATTTGAAGCTTATCAACGAAACCCAAGCTCCTGATTATGTTAAAGTAACAATACGAGCAGATATTGTGGCGGACCCACTTCAATGTGACACGGCACAACACACTAAAACGCTTGCATTAACGCAATTTCCTATTCTTAACCGCCAACAAGCAGTCAACGGTTCAGTGTTTGATCTTGGCAAGCATACCTCAATGCAATTGTTTGATAAAATGTCTCTGCACAAAGGAAGCTATTTAGCCAAGCAACTATTGCCGATTGAACAACTTATTTCATCGCGAGACCAACCCTTTACAACCAACGAACAACAACTATTGACACAACAAGCAGATAGTCAATATTTATTGACGGGGCAAATCGATGACATTTCATTATTTCAAGCTGAGAGTAAGTGGTTTGGTTTAAGTAATAACGCCCCAAAAAGGCAATTTAGCCTCACTATGACTTTATTTCATGGCCTAAGTGGCGAACGTATTTGGTCAAAAAAATACCAGACAATAGCCCCTTGGAAGTATAAACCGCAACAAACGGTTGATGTTAGTAGCCAAGCATTTTGGTACAGCGAGTATGGTGTTGCGATTAACAATCAACTAACTCAAGCCGTCTCCGATATTAATCAACGTTTATTTTGTGAAGAACTGACTGGGGAAGTTTTAAAAGTTGAACCAGAACAACTGACGATAAACTTAGGGACAATGCACGGTTTAAAATTAGGTGACAAACTCACCGCCTTCCATAGGCAAACATTTACCGACTCAAACGGTATTCTACGCCAATCAACGACCATTAACAGCACCGTATTAGTTGTAAAAAATATCAACCGTAACCACCTGACCGCGGCAGCCGAGCAGGTACTTTATGGCGATATCCAATTAGGGGATTTAATAAGAAAGCAATAAGGGTATACATTGGCTTGTTATTGACTCTATCTATTACTCACCTTGAAACAACAATGCAAAAATCAAAACAGCGCCTTGGGCGCTGTTTTTGTAACGTAATTTTTTAATACATTATTATTTGCTACTTTCATCATAATCTCATCAATACAGTCGATGTTTTCGGTAGTGCTCCCAATTACAACTAGTAATAAGGAGACAAGTAAGAGATTATTAAAAGTACAACTTGTTTTATAAAAAAAATTTAGTATAGTTTGCAATACTTTACTTGTCCTCGTAGCTCAGCTGGATAGAGCAGCCGCCTCCTAAGCGGCAGGTCGGACGTTCGAATCGTCTCGGGGACGCCATTCCCTTTTTTTGATTTTTAGATAACTTTAAATCACAAAAAACAATCTCTTGAACACCATCCACACCACCAACCTTCCTTTTTAAAACCAATAACTTAAAAGAAATTACCTCCTATTCCACCAAGCACACTTGTTACAAAAAAGTAAAATAACCAAGCAAAAGACACACAATTTATTAAACTTTAGACTGGAATTTAAACAATTTTTATGTAATTGTTAGTTTTGTGTGACAGCGTTGTCATAAGTGAGTTGGACAGCGCTGTCACAGTTGGTCGGTTGATTTGTTTATCATAAATAGTTGATAAAAGGATTCAGTAGTACTTTTTAGACAACGACTAAGATCATCATTGCAAGCGACAATTTGATTAAAAAATACAATAAAAGTGTGAAAGGAAAGTTAATGTCGAGCATCAATTTCAAGAAACACCTATTAGCAAGCAGCATCGCTGTTGCTGTAAGTGGTGTTGCAATCACCCCAGCTTTAGCTGCTGACAAAGATGAAGCTAAAGAAATCGAAACGATTCAAGTTAGCGGTATCCGTGGTAGTTTAAAAGCGGCCCTTAACTCAAAGCGTTTTGCTAACGCCGTTGTTGATTCAATTTCAGCTGAAGATATTGGTAAGTTCCCTGACCGTAACATCGCTGAATCTCTACAACGTATTCCAGGTGTAACTATCGCAAGAAACTTTGCTGGTGAAGGTGGCAGTGTCTCTATTCGTGGTACCAACCCTGAATTAACGCTAATCAGCATGAATGGTAACTACGTTGCATCGACAGGTTGGTTCTCTCAACAACCTGCAACACGTTCATTTAATATGGATTTATTACCACCAGAACTTGTTGCTGGCGTTGATGTATACAAATCACCAATGGCCTCTTTAGATGAAGGTGGTGTGGGTGGTACTGTTGCCGTTCGTACTCGTAAGCCTCTATCTTTAGACTCAAACACTGTTTACTTCTCAGCTGAAGTACAAGATAACAGCCTAGCTGACGATAACGGTATGGGTGCTACCGGCATGTACAGCTGGAAAAATGAAGATGAAAACTTCGGTGTTCTAGCGGCGTTATCTACTTTACAAGCGGTAGGTCGTAGTCACAAAGCTGAAAACTACATGGATGATGGCTGGGCAGGCGCTGGTATTTCAGAGTTTTATCAAGATCGTCAACGTGACGCGATTGATTTAACTGTTCAGTATGCACCAACAGATTCATTATCAATGAATCTACATTATTTTAAAGTAGATTTAGATGCAGGTAATACCAATCAAAACTACCTAATCATTCCTGGTGCGGCGCTTGGTTCGACCGACGATGATGGCGTGTACACTCCAGGCTTTAATGAGCGTGTTACAGGTGCAACAAAATTTGCACCAGATGGTGGTCGTGCATTAAACGGTACTTTCGCAGGTGGCCCATTTGACGATACCAACTCACGTAATGCTGAGATGGAAACACAAGTTGTCGCATTTGAAGTTAACTACCAAGCTGACAGCTTCACTGTAAATAGTAAATTTGGTAAAACAAAAGCAACTGGTGGTGATGGTGGTAACTATAATGTAGGTTGGGTTTCTAGTAATGACAATCAAAGTATTAACTTTGATATGTCAGGCAAAAATTCAATGTTGTTACAACCGGTAAACACTGATGCGAGTAATCACGCAGAATACGTGATGAATAATGCTTCTGTTACTGCGGGATACCGTAAAGATGAAGAAACGTTTGCTCAAGTTGATTTCGATTTTGACGTAGAATGGGGACCTGTTTCTAACTTAAAAACAGGTATTAAACTTCGCGATCATGAATTCACTAGTTTCTCAGAAGCTTGGCAGTTTAAAGACGGTCTAACAACTGGTATCACTAAAGCTAACTTTGCAGATGGTACATTTAATCACTCAGGTGTAGGTTTACAAGCTGGTTCACCAACGGCTATCGCACGTGTTGATGGTGATGCTCTTCGCTCACATATCAACAGCTTTAAAGCGAGTGATTCTCTCAACAAAAATAGCTATGGTGTAATCTCTGAAGATATCTTTGCAGCTTATGTCCAAGGTGACTTTAGCGGTGATGATTATCGCGGTAATATCGGTTTACGTTATGTAAAAACTGATACAGGTGCAGATTATTATAACTTCTTTGATACGAACATTATTGAGCGAGAAGAAAGTGAATATTCTGATTGGTTACCAAGCTTTAACTTAGCCATCGATCTAGCTGATGATGTTATCTTACGTATATCTTCAGCAAAAGTGATCAGTCGCCCTAACTACACTTTCTTAAATCCAGCAGCGAGCACGACGGAAACAACCCGTCAAATTACTCGTGGTACAGTCAAGTTAGACCCTTACCGTGCAACACAGTCTGATATCGGCGTTGAATGGTACTTCAACGAAGAATCACTGGTTTCTGCAACCTTATTTAATAAAGACATCCGCTCTTTCGTTATCCAAGGTGCAAACAAATCAAGTATTGTTAACCCAGTAGATGGCGAGACCTATACTCTGAATGAACCAGCACAAGGGCTAGGCGGCGAAATCCAAGGTCTGGAGCTACAATACCAGCAGCAAATGGGCGAGTTCGGTTGGTCTGCTAACATCACTTATTCTGAAGGCTTCGGCATGCAAGAAGTTGATGATGCTATCGTTGAAGTAGACCTACCTGGTATGTCTAAAATTAGCTACAACGTAAGTGCTTTCTTTGAGAATGACATCATTTCATCACGTCTAGCTTATACTTACCGTGATGACTTCATTGCGCAATCTACAGGTATTGGTGGCAACACATCTTGGGATGCTCATGGTTTTGTAGATGCTAGCTTAACGTGGCATGCAACTGAAAACATTGACCTAAGCTTTGAAGCAACAAACTTACTTGATGAAAGTACAACACAACGTCTATCTACTGATTTTGACGCAATGCGTTTATCGGCAGAAAACGGTCGTAATCTGTACTTGAAATTCTCTTACCGTTTATAATTTTTCATAAACGATAGGGGTAAGGAAGGAAAGTTCAACTTTCCTTCCTTTTTTAACCCTCTGTTATACCAAAACAACTTTCCTGTTATTTTACCTACCCACACTGAAGTTGTTTTGGTATAACAACTATAATTAACCATAACGAGTAGTAGCTATGGCACAAGATAATAACCATATTCTGATTATTGGCGGTGGAACCGCAGGCTGGTTAAGCGCAGCAATTCTTGCTAAAAGCTTAAATAGTCAGTCCAAGGATGGGGTTAAATTAACCCTTGTTGAATCACCTGATGTACCCATTATTGGCGTTGGCGAAGGCACATGGCCTAACCTTAGAGGCACATTACAAAGAATCGGGGTCAGTGAAACCGACTTTATTCGCGAATGTGACGTGACTTTTAAGCAAGGCGCTGAGTTTGTTAATTGGTCTCACACGCCGACACCGCAACAGCCTCACAGCTATTATCACCCATTAAGTACGGTTAACCATTCATCATATAATTTCAGCCTTGCCCCATACTGGTTACAACAAGATGTCGCAACGCGACTGCCTTATGACAGGGCGGTTGCCACCCAAGCGCGTTTGTGCGATCACGGTTTAGCGCCAAAACAAATTGTAATGCCAGAATATAGCGCCGTACAAGAATATGCCTATCATCTGAATGCTAATAAATTTGCCGACTTTTTAAAGCGCCATTGCATTGAAAAATTAGGGGTAAACTTCGTTAGTGCTAACGTCACCGAAGTCGTTCTCGATCATGATGAGTTTATCAGCCACGTTACAACAGATAGTGCTGAGCAGCCACACCTCGAAGCAGATTTCTTTATTGATTGTTCTGGTAATCGGGGCTTAATTATAAAACAAACTTATAATATCGATTGGCAAGATATTAGTGATGTAATTTTCAATGATACCGCCTTAGCGGTGCAAGTGCCCTACCCTAATGATGACCGTGAAATAAAAACGCATACCATTGCCACCGCTCAAGATGCAGGTTGGATTTGGGACATTGGCCTTCGAAATCGCCGGGGTGTTGGTCATGTTTTCAGTAGCAAATACACCACAGAAGCCAAAGCCAAACAACAATTAATTGATTATATCGGTACGGATTATAGCGATGATTTAATGATTCGAACCATTAAGCTTAATCACGGCTATCACAAAAAGTTCTGGCATAAAAACAGTGTCGCGATTGGCATGTCGGCAGGGTTTGTTGAACCGTTAGAGGCATCTGCGATATTCTTGTTTGATGCAGCCGCTAATATGATCGCAGCACAATTTCCTCGAGATAAAGCGCAAATGCCTTATGTTGAGCAGAAATTCAATCAACATTTCACTATGCGAATGGAGCGTACCGTCGAATTTATCAAGCTGCATTACTGTATATCACAACGCCGTGATAGCCAGTACTGGATTGATAACTGTGATGATAAGAGTATTCCTGACAACCTGAAGCAACGATTGTCCTATTGGAAGAGCTTACCACCGACAAAATATGACTTTGACAATGCTTGGGAACCGTTCAATTTAGATAGCTATTTATACGTGCTTTACGGCATGGGATTTGAGACTGACGCCGCGAATGTCGCTACTAAATACACGGAAAAAGACGCAGCACAAGCAATGTTTAACGATATTAATAAGGCTAGTGATTTACTCATTGATAAACTGCCTAAGCAAAAAGAACTCGTTGATAAAGTATTACAATATGGCTTTGCCAAAGTATAGGTGACATGATGACCCAACAAACAGTGCAACAAGTCGTTGTCGTTGGCGGTGGTACCGCAGGCTGGTTAACCGCGGCAAACCTAGCCAAACGTTTTAACTCGACACAGCCCGGCTCAATTCAAGTAACTATCGTTGAGTCGCCGGATATTCCAACCATTGGTGTTGGCGAAGGTACCTGGCCAACCATGCGCAAGACTTTAGCCAATCTAGGGATTAGCGAAACTGAGTTTTTAGTAAAGTGTAATGCTTCATTAAAACAGGCAACAAAATTTGTTAACTGGCGTGAAACACCTGCTGCAGGTGATTCAAATCATTACTATCATTTATTTACTTCTGTCTATGATGCCTCAGATTTTAATCTTGCCCCATACTGGCAGCGAGGAGATTTAGGTTCAAGTACTTATGCTCAAAGTGTCAGTGTGCAAGGTGAAGTTTGTGAGCGTAAATTAGCGCCTAAAGCTATTACCCACAAAGAATACGAAGGAGCGCAGAACTATGCCTACCATTTAGATGCGGGCTTATTTGCGGACTTGCTCAAACAACACGCCGTTGAAGTTCTTGGCGTTAAACACATCGCTGCAAATGTCTCTCAAGTGAACCTTGATAAAGATGAGTACATTGCCTCAGTCACCACCGATCGCAGTGGTGTTATTGAAGGCGATTTTTTTATTGATTGCACAGGCTTTAAGTGTTTGCTGTTAGGTGATGCGCTCGGGGTAAAATTTAAAAAAGTTGATAACGCTCTACTGACCGATCACGCCGTGGTTATGCAAGTCCCATATCAAGACGAGCAACAAGAAATTGCCAGCTGCACCATCTCAACGGCTCAAGAAGCAGGTTGGATTTGGGACATTGGCTTAAGTAATCGCCGTGGTACAGGCTATGTCTATAGCTCAAAGTTCACGAGCCATGAACAAGCTGAGCAAACATTACGTGACTATGTAGGCCCGGAAAGTGAAGGCTTAATGACCCGCGTTATTCCAATGAATATCGGTTATCGGGAAAAATTTTGGCATAAGAACTGCCTTGCCGTTGGCCTATCCGCAGCCTTTATTGAACCTTTAGAAGCATCGGCAATTTTTTTAATGGAAGCAGCATCAAACATGCTTTGCGATTTGTTTCCTCGTGACCGCCAAGCGATGGCAGTGGTTGAAAAAAAGTTCAACCAATCTTTCCAATTCCGTTGGAATAAAACCATTGATTTTATCAAAATGCATTATGTTTTATCACAACGAACAGAGCCTTTTTGGTTAGCCAATCAGCATCAAGAAACTATACCGGAAACCCTAACAGAGTTATTAGAGCGCTGGAGATACCATCCGGTCAGTGATTATGACTTTGATAATGTGTATGAACCTTTTCCAATGGAAAGTTATCAATACGTCCTTTACGGAATGGGCTTCAAGCAAGATTTATCATTTAATGCTGGGCGCTACTCAAAGAGTGCACAGGCAATACAAAACTTTAATAATGTACAACATATTGCTCAGCAAGTAGAAAGTAAACTGCCGAGCAACCGTGACTTATTAAACAAAGTTAATCAATATGGCTTTCAAAAATTATAAAAGCTATTAAACAATATGGAGTGTTATTGTGACCACTATTCAAGCTATCGATAAAAATAAACATAACAATTTAAAAGTTAGCGCTAACCCGACACTACTACAAAGTGAAGGGAGACACTTCGCGCCCCTTGTCGTGCAAGAGTTTGTTGCAGCAAGTCAAGATTACCCAGTCGTATTTGTTAAAGATTCAGACACAGGCCAATTTAAAGCCATTGCACTACTTGGCCTAAAGCCAGGAGAAAATGAATTTTACTCTCCACAAGGATGGAGAGGCAATTACACACCGGAAGCACTTACCCTGTACCCCTTCTTAATTAGCCAAAATAAAGATGACGACTCAGCAATTCTTTGCTTTGATAGTGCTTCGCCATTAATCAATGAGACGCAAGGTCAAGCCTTATTTGAACAAGAAGCCGAAACACCTTGGTTACAAGAGCAAGGTGAGCGTGTAGTGCAGTACGTCGAGAAGTCTCAAATGACAGACCAATTTATAAAAATGTTATTAGATTTTGAGCTCGTTTCACCTCAATCCTTAAGCCTCACGCTAGAGGATAATGAAGAGTACACACTCAATGGTTTATACGCGATTGATGAAAACAAACTAAACCAATTAGACGACGATAAGTTTAACCAACTGCGTAAAACAGGTGCATTAACCCCAATTTATGCATCATTAATTTCAATGCAGCGTATCCATAACATTGTGCGCTTAAAGCTTGCTACAAAATAACGTCTAGTCAATTATTCATTGCAAGATACCGGTTATTAAGCCCGTAATAACCGGATTTACCACACATTCTATCGTAGCGGAGCAGTGCTGCGACTAATCAACAACTACTTCAGGTAATTGTGCTTTATTATTATTTGCAGTGAGTACATACTCACCGTGGAATTTAACAATCGATTTATAATCACTGACTTTAAACGCCAACCAACCTAACAGATATGCTTGCTTAATAAACAATTCACTGTCTCCGCGGATAAAGCAGCTAATATTACTAAGCTGAGCTCCACGCTCGTCAAATGCACGCTCAATGCAGCTCTCGTCAACAACAAACGATGATAAGCCGTCACTATGAATGGTATTTTTCTTGGGGTGTAGCTCCGTCACGCTGACTTGCCATTTAGCCTCATTTAATTGAGATTGTAATTGCTCAAAATTAGATTGAGCTGATTCGGCTTTCGAACGTTGTTTTAGGTTGAGATATGTATGCATTAAATCACTAAAACATTGTTTTAATTGAGCTCCAGCGCCTAATGTTCTTGCTTGCTGTTGCCACTCTTTTAGTATCAGAGCAACCGCCTTATCAAAACGTTGCTCTTTAATAGCTTTACTCACCCAAACACTAAAGAAATGATTTTCACTGAGTGGGTTATTCGGGGTTTTCCCAGACTGTTGAGACTTTTCAAGTTCTTCTAACCCTAAAGAAACTAGTCTGAGTAGTTCATCTTTAAACATCACCATCATCTACTCCTTATAAAAAAAGCGCGGATGACCGCGCTTTTTTATTTACACATCAAATTATGTATTATTTATTAATTTTGTATTCTTTAGGCGGTGTTTTACCCATCAAGTGCTCTACAAAATAATCCCAACGTTTACGCATCATGTACGCTTCACGCGCGAAGCCATGGCGACGGTTAGGCAACATTAATAAATCAAAGTCTTTGTTAGCTTTTATTAATGCATCTACCACGATTAATGTACTGTACGGTGGCACATTATCATCTAAAGTGCCATGAGCTAATAACAACTTACCTTTTAACCCATCAACCATTAGTGGGTTTGATTGATTATCATAATTTGTTGAACCGTCAGCATTAGTTTGTAATAGTCCTTGCCACTTTTCACCCCATGCATCAGCATAGTTACGGTTATCGTGGTTTCCTGCACCTGATACGGCGACCTTGAAGAAATCAGGGTAATTTAAGATAGCATTAGTTGATGCAAAACCACCACCTGAGTGCCCCCAAATACCAACACGGTCGATATCAATCCACGAATGCTTAGCAGCCAATTGTTTAATTGCAGCGATTTGATCTGGCACACCGCTATCGCCCATATTACCAAAATAAAACTCATGGAATGGTTTTGAACGCATTGGTGTCCCTAATGCATCAATCTCAATAAGGATAAAGCCTAATTCTGCCATGGCTTGCTTATCACCACGTGATGCAGAAAATGAGCGGCTACCAATACTGCCCGTTTGTGGGCCCGGATACAGGTAATTCACCACAGGGTAAGACTTACTTGGGTCAAAGTTAGACGGCTTATACATTAAACCATGGATATCGTAGTTACCGTTACGATCTTTAACCACAAAGGCTTCAGGTGCAACCCAATCGTTGGCAACTAGCTTACTGATATCTGCCTGCTCGAGTTTAACTAAAGTATTGCCTTGAACGTCACGGATCACCGATTGTTCTGGTTGACTCGGTGTTGAAAACAAATCAACAAACTGAGTCCCTTCAGCGTTAAACGTAATTTTATGGTTGGCGATCTCTGGGGTTAATAGCTTTAAGTTATCACCGTCAAAGTCAACACGGTATAAATACTGGAAGTAAGGATCATCACCATCACGCCCGGCACCAGTGAAATAAATCACGCGATTTTTTGTATCAACGTTTAATACTTGCAGCACATTCCAATCACCAGAAGTGATGCCATGCTTTAAACGACCAGTGGTTAAATCATATAGGTAAAGGTGGCCCCAGTCAGAGCGTTGAGAGAACCAAATCACTTCATTAGACTCAGGCAGATATTGCCAGTTGGCTTTATTCATCCCTGATTCAAAGAAGCTAGCAGCGCGCTCATCTAATACTGTTTTCACTTGACCCGTTGTTGGGTTAGCAAAGCGGAACGTGGCTTCTTTATGGTCACGGCTAACAGAAACAAACGCTAACGAATCACTGGTTTGATTCCATTGCACGTCTAACATCTTGCCACGGCTATAAACATGATCGGTCACCGTTGAACGCTGAGCGTCCGCTGGCATTTTTAAGCGTGTCGTTTTCTTTGTTGCAACATCAATAACGACACGTTCAAGCATAAAGATATGCTCATCACCTGGTAAAGGATACTTCCAGCTATCTAGAGTTGGGTGGCCAACATTAGTAGTCACTAAATGCATTTCTTTAACATTACGTCCGTCATGTTGAAAAGTTGCAATTTTAGTTGAATCTGGCGACCACAACATCACGGGTGTTTTCGAGCGAATCCAGCCAGCGTTGTTAGTGGCATAACCAAAGTCTTTTACCCCATCAGTGGTCAGTTGCGTTTCGGTGTTCGACGCAATATCACGCACCCATAGGTTATAATCACGGATGAATGCCGCTTGCTTGCCGTCAGGGGAGATCACTTCGCCGCGCTGCTTCGCCGCTTTGTCAACCTCTTGACATTGCGATGTAGTAATCACACATTGATAGCCTTGCTTTTTAACTTTAAAGCTAAAGCTCGACTGCTCAGGATTAAATTTAATCGACTTAAACGGCAGCGCAACAGCGTTGGCTTCCAATGACAATGCAGATAGCGATTGAGCAATCGCCTGATGATCAAACGCGGCCTGTTTAGTGCCCGTTTTTGTATCAGCTAACACAAAGCGGTGCCCGCCAGCGATCGGAGTACGATAAACTAACTTATTTTCACCTAACCACTGTGAACCTTCTACCGTACCAAACACCAGAGTACTTGTAGTTGCACGAAGTTGCTTTTCAGCACGTTGATAATCAGCAACAGTAAGTTGCTCAGATGATGATCCGCTAGTTGTCGCACAACCACCGAGGGCTATCGCACAGCTAGCGACAACTGAACTAATAGCAAATTTATTTAATTTCATATAATTACACTTAATTTTTAATTATTTTTATACGAGAAGGCATGATTATACCTTAATTACTTCTGCAACTTTAGTCATAAATAAAATGAGAGGGCTATCTAGTCCTCTGTGCATTACTTAAAATTTAAACTTATCTAAACTTTCTCGAAGCACGGATGCTTCGCTCGCCATCGCACGACTATCATTAGCTAAAGAGACAGATGACTCTGTTACTCCTTGCGAAACACTACTGATTTCTCGAATGTTTGCACTAGCTTGTTCCGATACCGAATTTTGTTGCTCAGCAGAAGTAGCAATCCCCGCAACCATCTCATTTGTTTGCTCGAGTTTTTCGACAATTTTGGTCAACTCTTGACTGGTATTATCTGACGAACTAACACACTGTTCCATCTGAGTTTGTGACTCTTGCATCGCATCAGCAGCATTAACGGCATTCAGCTGAAGGTTATCGATAGTACTTTTAATTTCTTGAGTTGACTGCTGTGTCCGAGCAGCCAACGTTCGTACTTCATCTGCCACAACAGCAAAACCACGGCCTTGCTCTCCGGCACGAGCAGCCTCAATAGCAGCATTGAGCGCTAATAAGTTGGTTTGTTCTGATATTCCTCGAATCACTTCAGCAATATCACCAATTTGTAGTACCCCATCTTTGAGCTCTTGAACAATAACATCAGCACGTGAGATTTCACTAGCCGCTTGCTGAATATTATCCATCGTTAACGCCATTTGTTGCTGACCTGCGGCGGCTTCGAGTTGAGACTCTTGACTCATTTGAGCCATCAGTTCTGCATGCTGTGCAACCTCTTTGCTACTAAGCGCCATTTCATTCATTGACGCCGCTAAATCTTCAAGTTGAACTTGTTGGTGACTGATAACTTCACTACCGTCGATAGCTCGATCTGTCATAACAAGTGCTTGAGAACTTGTGTTTAGTACATTCTCTTGTACCGTTCGAAGTGTCTCACTAAAACTATTGAGCATGGCATTAAAGCTAATGGCAATATTAGAAATCTCATCTTGACCAGAGGTGTCAGCACTCGCCGAAAGGTTCGAGCTATCAGCAACGTATTTAAACTTTTTTTCTAAGTTATTTAACGGCTCAATGACACTACGCACAATTAAAAATAATGCTGTCACAATTAATAGCAACGCAAATATAGTAATAAACGTTAATGTGCTCTTTTGACTATCTACCGTTTGGAGAGCAATTTTTTCTTCCGCGTCACTAAGTTTCGAAATAATATCTGTCACTTTTTGCGCAGCACTCAGCATTGTCTGAGTATTCGCATTACTTGGTAAATGGCTATCACGAAATGCTAATTCAACGGCCTTATTATAAGCCTCAATACTACTAATCGCCCTTTTCATCTGGGTGATTGAGCTCTCAACGGCCATTTGTTGCTTGAGCTCTGAAGCTGTTTTAAGCGCTAGAGCAGCCTTCTCTCGATTAATCGTTAAAAAGCGCTTCTCTCCAGTAATAATATAATCAGCTTGACCAAGCCTAGCTTGATACATCAACTTGTTAACATCGACTAGTCGGTTATCAATCTCAATTTGCGTTAAGATAGCATTAATGGCTGATACTGCTAATGTTCCTAATAAAACCAGCACTAGCGTTACACTTAACCCAAGGCTAAACATTCTATTTTTTATTTTTATTTGTCTAAACATCTATTTTCCTAAGCGATACAACTAAATACGACGGTGTTGTATGTACTATCTAAAGTTTGTAATTAAAGAATTTATAGAACCTGTTTATCCTTAACAGCTCTTTTAATCTAACGATCCACTTACTTGGTGTGCTCGTTGGCATGAGCGTTCACGTGTCACACTACACGTGTTATTGAGTACAGCCTCCTCTAATTTGGATAAAATCTCGTTATTTTATTCGGCCCACTCAACTTCATCTAGGGCAGCTCGGGCTTGCGCTAAAGTACAGTCGGTTAAACCAATTAATTGATTGGTGGAAATGGCAGGGTTTCGTTTAACTAAGTTCACTAACTCATTGTGAGTTAATTGCATTCGCTGCTCTTTTAGTAGCTTTACTAGCCATTGCCAGCTCGGCTGCTGCGCTTGTTCAATTTGACTAACAATCGACTGCATTTGCTGTGCATCTGCAATTAAAATCCAATCTCTCGAACGTCCTTTGCGAGACAAGTGGGCACCGCTATCACGAATGATGGCTTTTAGTAGATAGGAATCAAAACACTTTCGTAAAAAAGCGCGCAGCAGTAACTGTTTTTTATCGGCCAAGATAAACTCGATAATAATTAAACTATTAGCCAATTTTAACAAAACTGGCTAATAATTCGAGAATTAAAATTAAGATATAGCTTAACTATTAAACCCTTAACAGTGGTGACTAATCGCTTGGTGTAATATCTCAGTTACCTGTTCTTGCTCAAAATCATTAATATCAACCCACAATTTTGATTCATCTCGCCCTAAGAGTTCTGAGAAAAAGCCGCCTAAACCACGCGCTTTACGATCCACTTCCACTAAAATTTCTAACTGTTCAGGATGGCTAACCATCAACATTTCTACCTCATCGACACGACCTCTGAACTCACCACCTTGTGGCTCAAATTCAAACTCTTGAACAAAAGGCTGGCCTAACTGCGAGCTTTTCTCACACTCAACTTCAGCGAGTACAAAGCCTAATTGACTCATCGCCGTTAGCACACTTGATTGACGAGGGGACGGTACAACATCTAAGTAGTCTTTATCTGATTTATCGAAGGCAAAATCGATATCTAAATCAGTATCAACCCACACCTGACAGCGTCCTAGGGACAAAGGCGTATAAAAAGGTAACTCAACAGAAAAGTCGAAACGTAACTCTTGCTCTGCTTGGGTAGTAAAGCTATCACTGACTTTAAACGAAGTTAGTTTCGCCACATGTTCAACGATTCTAGTGTGCTCAGTTTCTTCACCGTCTTCATCTGTTTCAGTGTAAGTTTCTTCAGAAAAGTAGTTACAACAGATAGCGACAGCGATGTGATTAATAGCTTGCTCGGTACTTCCGCCTTTGACCGCGACATAACCCACTAAGCTTTCGCCTGGGGCTAACTGAGGATTATCAATTATCGTATCAACAGTCGCACTGCCAATTCCAACAGACGATAATACTTTTTTAAAAAATGACATGAGAGTTCCTTGTTCGCTTAGCTTGAGTGTTTATTGGCACACGCTAACATAATCAACTAGATAAAAAAATGCCGCTGTTGTATTTCAGCGGCATTTTATGTCAAACGGTTAAATAGTGTAACTATGCGGTAGCTAACACATCTGCAATTTGCGCTAGCACTGTTTCATCCTCAATAGTTGCAGGCACTTTATAAGTGTCGCCGTTGGCTATTTTTTTCATCGTAGCCCGTAAAATTTTCCCCGAGCGGGTCTTGGGTAGTTTATCAACAACAACTACGTGTTTAAACGCAGCGACTGCACCAATGTGTTCTCGCACCAATGCGATCAATTCCTTGCTGACTTCATCCTGCGACAGCTCATTATCGCTACTTAATACGACTAGGCCCAATGGCAGCTCCCCTTTAAGCTCATCGTTAACCCCAATCACAGCGGCTTCAGCGATTGATGCATGCTCGCTGAGCACCTCTTCAATGCGACCCGTCGATAAACGATGTCCTGCAACATTAATCACATCATCAATACGGTTCATCACCCACAAATAATCATCGCTATCGATATAACCAGCATCACCAGTTAAATAGTAACCCTCAACTTGGCTTAAGTAAGCATCATAATAGCGCTGGTTATTTTGCCATAACGTTGGCAAAGTGCCCGGTGGGAGGGGGAGCTTAACAACAATCATTCCCGACTCACCTTTGACCACTGGCTCACCCGCGCTATCAACAATTTCAATATTAAATCCAGGAACTGCTCTCGCTGGTGAGCCTGCTTTTATCGGCACTGGACACGCGCCAATTAAGTTTGCCGCCATCGGCCAGCCTGTCTCTGTTTGCCACCAATGGTCTACCACCGGAATTTGTAACTGTTCTTGCGCCCAAGTAAGTGTTGCTGGGTCACAACGTTCCCCAGCCAAATATAATGCACTTAAACAGCTGATATCGTATTGTTTAATAAAATCACCATCAGGGTCACAACCACGAATAGCACGAAAAGCGGTAGGAGCGGTGAAGAAACTTTTCACCTGATATTCACTGATAATTCGCCAGAATGTCCCAGCATCGGGTGTACCTATTGGCTTACCTTCAAACACGATTGTGGTACAGCGATTAATCAGTGGACCGTAACAGATATAAGAGTGGCCAACGACCCAGCCGACATCAGAGGCAGCCCAAAACACATCACCGGGGTTAACGTTATATATATGCTTCATCGACCACGCAAGAGCCACGGCGTGCCCACCATTATCACGCACCACACCTTTAGGTTGCCCGGTCGTTCCAGAGGTATATAAAATGTAAAGTGGATCGGTAGCCTTTACGCTGACACAATCATGAGGCTGCGCTTGCTCACAAGCGGTTAACCAATCGAGGTCTCTTTCAACTTGTAGCTCAGCTTCCAGCTGCTGACGCTGATAGATAATAGTGTGATCGGGTTTATGTGTTGATAACTCAATAGCTTCATCAAGCAATGGTTTGTAGGGGATCAATCGATTAGGCTCAATACCACAAGAAGCCGATAATACTAGCTTGGGTTTGGCGTCATCAATTCGCGTTGCTAATTCAGGCGCAGCAAAGCCACCAAATACGACAGAGTGAATTGCACCGAGTCTGGCACAAGCTAACATGGCGACTAGTGTTTGTGGGATCATTGGCATATAAATCACCACGCGATCACCTTTTGTAACCCCCGCACTTGCCATTGCTCCAGCAAGTGACGCCACCTGCTGTTGCAGTTGTAAATAGGTGATTTTCTGTTTTGTTCCTGTGACGGGGGAGTCATAAATGATGGCATCTTGCTCGCCATAGCCATCAATAACATGGCGATCTACAGCATTAAAACACGTGTTGAGCTCTGCACCCGCAAACCAACGATAAAACGGCTTATCAGCATCATCAAGAATGGTATCAGCCTGACGATCCCAGCTAATAGCCTCAGCGGCATTCCTCCAATAATGTTCCGGTTCTTCAGTAGCTTGCGTTACCCACTGTTGGTAATTTGCCAATTCACTCATCTTTGCACCCCATTAGATTGTTATTATTAGTGCGTTTTTCATACTTCACCTGTACAAAAAACAGCTAATATATAACTAACACGTTAAAGTAACGTTGAAACATTAGACTTAGCGCTAAGAGCACTAGAAATTACGGTAAGACCACTTATAATGGGGGAAATTAACTTATTGAAAGCCTTATTTTTAGTGAGTAAAGTTGAGATGGAAAAATAAAATCTTTACCTTTACGTAAACTTCAAGTACGGTATAACAAACTTCAGGACTGTGTCTTATGTTAGAAACACAAAAAACATTTTCAATTAGCGATCTTTCAAAAGAGTTTGATGTAACCACTCGGAGCATCAGGTTTTATGAAGATCAAGGTTTAATTAAGCCGTTACGTCGAGGACAAACTCGCGTGTATAGCCCACAAGACCGTGTACGCCTGAAACTAATTTTACGCGGTAAACGCCTTGGTTTTTCCTTAGCAGAAACAAGACGTTTATTTGATTTATATGACGCTGACCGTTCAAGTGTCCAACAACTACATACCATGTTGACGTTGATAGATGAGAAAAAACAACACCTTCAACAGCAAATGGAAGATATCACTGTAGTTTTGATGGAGCTTAGTTCGGTAGAAACTCGCTGTCGCAGCGAATTAAAAGACCTAACTTAACCGCTAAGCGGTTTTTGGAGACCCCATGCAATCAACATTCAGTTCATTAAACTTTGGCCTTGGCGAAACAATTGACATGTTACGCGACACTGTTAACGCATTTGCCAGAGATGAAATTGCACCGCGTGCTGAGCAAATCGATTTAGATAACCAATTTCCAGCAGACTTATGGCGTAAATTTGGTGACATGGGATTATTAGGCATAACCGTTTCCGAAGAGTTTGGCGGCGTCGATATGGGCTACTTAGCGCATATGGTTGCAATGCAAGAGATCAGCCGCGCCAGCGCGTCAGTAGGGTTAAGCTACGGTGCACATTCAAACCTGTGTGTGAACCAAATTCACCGTAACGGTAATCAAGCACAAAAAGAAAAATATCTACCAAAGCTTGTTAGCGGAGAACACATCGGTGCCCTTGCGATGAGTGAACCCAATGCGGGGTCAGATGTCGTTTCAATGAAGCTGAACGCGCGTAAAGAAGGCGATCGCTTTATCTTAAACGGCAACAAAATGTGGATCACTAATGGTCCTGATGCACATACTTATGTTGTTTATGCAAAAACAGATACAGAGAAAGGCCCTCACGGCATTACCGCTTTCATCATCGAGCGTGGCTTTAAAGGCTTTAGTCAAGCACAGAAACTAGACAAATTAGGAATGCGCGGTTCAAATACTTGTGAGCTTGTCTTCCAAGACTGTGAAGTACCAGAAGAAAACATCTTAGGTAAGCTTAACGAAGGTGTTAAGGTCTTAATGAGCGGTCTTGATTATGAACGTGTTGTGTTAACAGGTGGCCCATTAGGTATCATGGATGCGTGTATGGATCTAGTGGTACCGTATATTCATGATCGTGTTCAGTTCGGTAAATCTATTGGTGAATTCCAGCTAGTTCAAGGCAAGATTGCCGATATGTATACACAAATGAACGCAGCAAAAAGCTATGCCTACAATGTTGCTCAATCATGTGGCCGCGGTGAAACAACGCGTAAAGACAGCGCAGGAGTCATCTTATACAGTGCTGAATTAGCAACTAAAATGGCACTGGATACAATCCAACTACTTGGCGGTAACGGTTACATTAATGAATTTGCCGCAGGTCGCCTACTACGTGATGCCAAGCTCTATGAAATTGGTGCCGGCACCTCTGAAATTCGCCGTATGTTAATTGGCCGTGAATTATTCTCAGAATCGAAATAACCCTATTGTGCGTCAAACGTTTCACTAGGGGTCAGTACTAATCAACATTACGAACGCAGCGTTAATGCGTTCGTAATATTCATATCAATAAACTCCCCTAGCCCAATGAAGCGTTCCCCTAATAATAACGAGGAGCTATCTAGTGGCTACAATCTCCAGTAAGATCAATACCCGCAGTCAAGAATTCATTGATAAAAGTACGGCTATGCAAGACTTAGTTGATGAACTAAACGCCAATATTGAAAAATTAAAGCAAGGTGGTGGCGAAGTCGCACAACAGCGTCATCAATCCCGTGGCAAAATGCTTGCTCGCGACCGGATTAATACCTTAATTGATCAAGGCTCACCTTTTTTAGAGATTAGTCAATTTGCGGCATGGCAATGCTACGAAGACTATGTCCCTTGTGCGGGTGTTGTCGCTGGTATTGGACGTGTTTCCGGTGTCGAATGTATGATTGTCGCCAATGACGCGACGGTAAAAGGGGGGACTTATTACCCACTGACCGTTAAGAAGCACCTACGCGCGCAAGATATCGCCGAGCGTTGTCACCTGCCGTGTATTTATTTAGTCGATTCAGGTGGTGCTTTCCTACCGCGTCAGGATGAAGTATTTCCAGATCGTGACCATTTTGGTCGTATCTTCTTTAACCAAGCCAATATGTCAGCGCAAGGCATTCCACAAATTGCTTCTGTAATGGGCTTATGTACCGCTGGTGGTGCTTATGTTCCAGCAATGGCAGATGAGTCAATCATCGTTAAAGAGCAAGGGACTATTTTCCTTGCCGGCCCACCCTTAGTAAAAGCAGCCACAGGTGAAGAAGTGAGCGCAGAAGACCTTGGCGGTGCAGACGTTCACTGTAAAGTCTCTGGGGTAAGTGATCATTACGCGCAAAATGATGAGCATGCATTACAGCTAGTGCGCCAAGCAATTAGCCGTATTAATCATGTCAAAAAGCCAAACTTAAGTCTGTTGCCAAGTGTTGAGCCATTATACGATGCCAAAGAGCTCTACGGGATCGTCGGTACCGACTTGAAAAAGCCGTTTGATGTTAAAGAAGTGATTGCTCGTGTCGTTGATGGGTCTGAGTTTGATGAATTCAAGCAATACTATGGTTCGACTTTAGTGTGTGGCTTTGCTCGTATTCACGGTTATCCGGTGGGTATTGTCGCTAATAACGGGATCTTATTTTCTGAATCTGCACAAAAAGGCGCACACTTTATTGAGCTGTGTTGTCAGCGCAAAATTCCATTAGTATTTTTACAAAACATCACCGGTTTTATGGTGGGTCAAAAATACGAAGCCGAAGGTATCGCTAAACATGGCGCGAAGATGGTAACAGCCGTGTCTTGTGCTAAAGTCCCTAAATTTACCGTATTAATCGGTGGCAGTTATGGTGCAGGTAACTATGGCATGTGTGGCCGTGCTTACGATCCAACCATGATGTGGATGTGGCCAAACTCACGTATCTCAGTAATGGGCGGCGAGCAAGCGGCTGGCGTGTTAACCCAAGTTCGTCAAGACGGTTTGGCACGTAAAGGCGAAAGCATGACCGAGCAACAACAAGATGAATTTAAAGCACCCATCATCGAACAATACGAAGCGCAAGGTAACCCTTATTATGCTAGTGCACGCTTATGGGACGATGGCATTATCGATCCCGCACAAACACGACAAGTCCTAGGCTTAGCGATTAGCGCCGCTTTAAATAAAGAAATCGAAGATACCAAATTCGGTATCTTTAGAATGTAGGAGTAACAGCACATGACTCAACCTCACCAGTATGTTGCAACTAATATTGATGACCGTGGTATCGCTACCATCACTATGTTACGCCAAGCAGTGCATAACGCCTTTGATGATGAAATGATTGCCCAGTTAATCAATGCATTCGAAACCTTAAGCGCAGAACCTAAAGCTCGCGTGCTGATTTTACGCTCGTTAGGTAAAAACTTTTCAGCAGGCGCAGACCTTAACTGGATGCGATCAATGGCCAAGAAAAATTATCAAGAAAACCTTGATGATGCAGGGGTGCTAGCCAGATTGATGCAAGTAATCGCTCAGTCGCCAAAGCCAACAATAGCTCTCGTTCAAGGGGCGGCGTTTGGCGGTGCCGTTGGCTTAGTGGCTTGTTGTGACATTGCTGTCGCGACTAACCGTGCCAGCTTCTGTTTAAGTGAAGTTAAAATAGGCTTAATTCCTGCTGTAATCAGCCCATACGTTGTTGCTGCGATAGGTCGACGTCAAGCTCAACGCTACTTCTTAACCGCGGAGCGATTTAGAGCAGAACAAGCCTTACAGTTTGGCTTAGTCCACCACATTTGTGACGAAGAAGGTGACGATGCGTTACTCAATAGTGCAATGCCTATCGTCGACGCCCTCTTAGCCAATAGTCCAGCAGCCATGACCCAAGCCAAAGAGCTGATTCACTTTGTTGCTGATAAAGAAATCAATGAAGCAACTATTCACGGTACCTCTGAGCGTATCGCCGCGATTAGAGTCTCAGAAGAAGGTCAAGAAGGCCTTAGTTCATTCTTAGAAAAACGTAGCCCTCGTTGGCTTAATAAGCAAGATTAAGGAATTAGCTCATGTTCGATAAAATTTTAATTGCCAATCGTGGTGAGATAGCCTGTCGTATTATTAAGACCTGTCACGAGTTAGGCATTCGCTGTGTTGCACTCTATTCTGACGCAGATAAAGATGCGTTACACGTTAAAATGGCCGATGAAGCGTTTCATATTGGCCCAGCGCCAGCCAAAGACTCGTATCTAAAAATGGATAATATCTTAGCCGCAGCCAAAGAATCAGGCGCACAAGCCATTCACCCGGGTTATGGCTTCATGTCTGAAAATGTCGAGTTTGCCCAAGCCTGCCTAGATAATGATATTACTTTTATCGGACCACCTGTTGCAGCAATCGATGCGATGGGCTCTAAAAGTGCCGCTAAAGAAATCATGACTAATGCGGGCGTACCATTAGTGCCAGGTTATCATGGTGAAGAACAAGATCCTGCTTTTTTAAAACAACAATCCGCTGAGATTGGCTACCCACAGCTCCTAAAAGCCGCTTATGGCGGTGGTGGTAAAGGTATGCGCGTTGTATGGAGCGAGGATGAATTTGACGCTGCACTCGCGTCAACCAAACGTGAAGCCATTGCTGGTTTTGGTAATGATAAGATGTTGATTGAACGTTACTTAACTAAGCCTCGTCACGTTGAGATTCAAGTTTTTGCCGACAGTCATGGTAACTGCATTTATCTATCTGAGCGTGACTGTTCAATTCAACGTCGTCATCAAAAAGTCATTGAGGAAGCTCCTGCCCCTAATTTAAGTCAAGAAACCCGTGTTGCTATGGGTGAAGCGGCTGTAGCCGCTGCCAAAGCGATTAATTATCAAGGCGCAGGTACGGTTGAATTCTTATTTGATGAAGACGGCTCTTTTTATTTCATGGA
Source organism: Psychrobium sp. 1_MG-2023 (assembly GCF_030689115.1). Taxonomy (NCBI): domain Bacteria; kingdom Pseudomonadati; phylum Pseudomonadota; class Gammaproteobacteria; order Alteromonadales; family Shewanellaceae; genus Psychrobium; species Psychrobium sp. 1_MG-2023. Next base: position 185,518 of record NZ_JAUYVJ010000002.1, read on the forward strand.
GATGAATACTCGCCTACAAGTTGAACACCCAGTAACAGAAATGATTACGGGGCTTGATTTAGTGAGTTGGCAGCTAAAAGCCGCTTATGGTGAACCCTTGCCACTTAACCAAGAACAAGTCACTATTGATGGCCACTCTATTGAAGTGCGTATTTACGCCGAAGACCCTGATAACGAGTTTCTACCGGCAACAGGTAGCTTAGATTATTTACGTCAGCCACCAGCGAGTAATCATGTTCGTGTTGATACTGGTGTGATACAAAACGATCAGGTCAGTAGTTTTTACGACCCAATGATTGCCAAGCTTATTGTTTGGGATGATACGCGTGAGCGCGCTATTGCCCGAATGTCACGAGCCTTAGAGGACTACCGCATTGGCGGCTTAAAAACCAATCTCGGTTTTCTAGCTAACTTAGTCGATGCCCAGCCTTTTAAAGACGCTGAACTTGATACGGGCTTTATTGAGAAGCATCAGGACTTATTATTTACGCCAAAAAACGAGACTTGCTACAGGGCTTTAATGCTTGCTTCACTCGCTATCTTAGAGCAGCAAAAGCATCAAGCAAGCCCAGCCGTACACTTACAAGATAACGACCCATTTTCACCATGGGGCGCGACCAATGCATGGCGCTTAAACGAGTCAGCTCTTCATACTATAGAGTTAACCGACAGTCATGAAAACTCGCATTTAATTAGTGTAGAGCAACTGAACGACAGCTATCGTTTCACCTTCGATGGTCAGGCATTTATTGCAACAGCGATACTCGATAATGATCACCTTGTTGCGACGATTAATGGCCACAAGACGAGCTTACTCACTGATATCTCTACTCAACAAGTTAGTTTATTCATAAAACAAGAAGTTCACCACTTTAGCCGTAAATACCATGATGGCAACAGCTTTGAGGTGGATGAAAGTGATGACAAATTAACCGCGCCAATGAATGGTACTATTGTTGATGTGCCAGTGAATGCAAATCAATTAGTCAAAGCAGGTGACGTGCTAGTGATTATGGAAGCGATGAAAATGGAATACAGCATCACTGCACCGCACGACGGCACGGTCAATGAGGTCTATTTTCACACTGGGGATATGGTTAAAGACGGTGAACTGTTAATCGATCTAACCGCGACGGAGGGTTAAGCTATGTCACTTCCTGAATTTGTAAAAATTGTTGAAGTCGGCCCGCGAGACGGCCTGCAAAATGAAAAGCCTGTTAGCCTAGATGATAAAGTTAATCTGATAAATTCGCTAAGCCAGGCCGGATTAAAATACATTGAAACAGGCAGCTTTGTTTCCCCCAAGTGGGTACCGCAGATGGCAGATAGTAGTGAGGTGTTTGCCAAAATTGAGCGTACCGACGGTATTACTTTTGCTGCGCTAACTCCTAACTTACAAGGCTTTAACGCTGCGATTGCAGCAGATGCCGATGAAGTCGCTATTTTTGGCGCGGCTTCTGAAAGCTTTAGTCAAAAGAATATTAACTGTTCCATTGATGAGTCAATTGAGCGTTTTACCCCAGTTATCGAACAAGCCAAAGCCCGTGGTATCAAAGTACGTGGTTATGTCTCTTGTGTTCTAGGTTGCCCGTATGAGGGAAAAATAGCCCCAACACAAGTTGCTAAAGTCGCTAAAAAGTTAATTGATATGGGCTGTTATGAAGTTAGCCTAGGTGATACTGTTGGTGTCGGTACCCCATTGGCAGTTAAGGCATTGATTGCAGAAGTCACTAAATTAGTACCAATTAATCAACTAGCAGTGCACTTCCACGACACTTATGGCCAAGCCCTAGCCAATATCTATAGTGCACTAGAGTGTGGTATTAGTGTTGTTGATAGTGCCGTAGCCGGATTAGGCGGCTGCCCATATGCAAAAGGTGCATCGGGAAATGTTGCCACTGAAGAATTAGTCTACATGCTAAATGGCTTAGGCATTGTTCATGGGGTTAATTTAGAAACTTTAGCTCAAGCTGGCTGGCAAATCAGTGAAGCCTTAGGCAGGCAACCAAATTCTAAAGTGTCTTTAGCCATAAAAGTATAACGATAGTGCCCTATAGTAGCATTTACACTACAGGCGATAATAAGCAAAATTAATTGATACAGCATCACAATCTATATCGTCCTTTAGCCGTATATTAGCTAATTTGTATAGACTATATCGAATAGAGTTTGTACAACAGGTTAATAATACTCAAGCAAAGGGTTTAATAAGGAGAGAGAAGTGGCAGGTTTTAATAAAGTAGTCACCAGTTATGACGAAGCATTAGCAGGTCTAACCGATGATATGACACTGATGGTCGGCGGTTTCGGCCTTTGTGGCATCCCAGAGAATTTAATTATTAAAATGCGTGATTTAGGCGTTAAAGGCCTAACATGTATTTCAAACAATGCCGGTGTTGATGACTTTGGCCTTGGTTTATTATTACAAAAGAAACAAATCAGTCGAATTTATGCTTCATACGTTGGTGAAAACGCCTTGTTTGAACAACAAATGCTAAGTGGTGAGTTGGATGTTATTTTAACGCCGCAAGGGACACTTGCTGAAAAAATTCGTGCCGGTGGTGCGGGTATTCCAGCATTTTTCACCGCAACAGGTTACGGTACGCCTGTGGCTGATGGTAAAGAAACACGTGAGATCGACGGTCGTCACTATGTTTTAGAGCCATCATTGACTGCTGACTTTGCGCTAATCAAAGCATGGAAAGCTGATACTATGGGCAATCTAATATTTCGCAACACTGCAATGAACTTTAACCCAATGATGGCTACAGCCGGAAAAATTACGGTTGTTGAAGTTGAAGAAATCGTTCCAGCGGGTGAACTAGATCCTAACTTTATCCATACACCAGGGATTTACGTCGATCGTGTTATCAAAGGTACCTTTGAAAAACGTATTGAACAACGCACAGTAAGGGAGGGTTAATTATGTCGTTAACTCGTGAACAAATCGCTGCTCGTATCGCACAAGAATTACAAGATGGCTTTTATGTCAACTTAGGTATTGGTATCCCAACCCTAGTGGCAAACTATGTCCCTGAGGGCATGGAAGTAATGCTGCAATCAGAAAATGGTTTATTGGGTATGGGACAATTCCCAACTGAAGAGGAAGTCGATGCCGACCTTATTAATGCGGGTAAACAAACGGTGACCATGGCAACCGGAGCCTCATTATTCTCTTCCGCTGAAAGCTTTGCCATGATCCGTGGTGGTCATGTAGATTTAACCGTACTAGGTGCTTTTGAAGTTGATGTTAGCGGTAACATCGCTTCTTGGATGATCCCAGGAAAGTTAATTAAAGGCATGGGCGGCGCAATGGATCTAGTCGCTGGCGCTGATAATATCATCGTGACCATGATGCATGCGGATAAAAAAGGCAATTCTAAACTGCTTGATAGCTGTACTCTGCCATTAACGGGCGCACAATGTATCAAGAAAGTGGTCACTGACCTCGCGGTACTAGAAATAAAAGATGGTGCATTTCACTTACTTGAACGAGCACCTGGTGTGAGTGTTGGTGAAATCATCGAGAAAACGGCAGGCAAACTTGTCGTGCCAGATGATGTACCTGAGATGAAGTGCTAGATTTAATGGGCCCTTCACATCATAAAAAGCTGTGTTAGAGATAACACAGCTTTTTCATTTCCGAGCTCATTAATTTAGCACTTGGTACAAACTTAAATTCATCAGTTTAATCACATGTGAAAAAGTATCAAACTCATGACTTACAAATCCTTTATTAGACTGTCGCCGATCAACAAATACGAAACCAATACACTTATTATTAGTGAGAAGCGGAGCAATAAAGAAGCCTTTATCGCTGGTCACAGCTTGGAGCTCTTTACTTAACAACCGCTTGTACTTTTCCCCTACTTGTTCTCTTACCCAAACAGGATCACACTCTTGGCCAATAGTAATGAAGAGATCATTTTGAGCGCGACATGAGAATTTAAACTGTTGTTGGGACGCTAAATCGCACGAAGGGTTTGCGAACCTTGATACGACTCTAGCCCCATCTCGCTCAAACATCAGCACTAAAGCGCGGTCCACATTTAATACAGACTCTAAGCCTTGTACAACTGTTTCTAAATACTGATTAAGCCCAATACCTTCACTGGCTAGGTGAGTTAACTGTTGCAAGAAGTTTAATTGCTGTTTTAATTGCTCACAAGAGTTATGATGGACACTTACACCCCCCCTCTCTGAAGGCTCATTCAAAGGAATGTAAATCACTGGCTGTGTTGGTAAAAACTGTTTAAGCACATCGATTCCCAATGCCTCTAACATTGAAATTGTCTGCTCATTACAACGATTCACTCGACGTACCACAGAAGGAACATCTAATTGCATATACTGACTGACTTTTTGTAAAAGTTTGTTTTTCACACTTGGTAATGATTGGCTTTCAAGTAAGCAATCACTTAAACGGTCAGCGATTTTTATGACCTGTAATTCAGGTGTTCTGCTATTTGGATTATCATGCGCTTTAACTAATACCTCACTTAAATTCCAAGCTTTCACTAGCCCTCTATTAATTGCTTCAAAGCTTGCACCTAAGTATTGTTCAGCTACTTTTTCTCTAGCTTCGGTATCTGTTGTGTGCCGTAATCGATGCTCTAACTGCTCAGTCACTTTTCCGCCAATACTCCAAAATGCACTTTCACCTAAGTGATACAATAAAGTCGCAATAAAGATTTCTTCTTGAGTGTCTTCGTCATAGGCTGACATCATCATTTTTGAAATCATCGCCGCATAAAACGATTTTGACATCAACTTAATTAATTGGAAGTAGACGGGCTTGGATAACTTTTTGCTTTTTAGCAAACCGCTTAATAACGTTGAGGTTAAGCAGACATTTCTTAAGCGCTTAAAACCTAAAACAACACAAGCTCGACTGACAGTCGTCACTTGAACATGACTCCGCCCCGGACGGTTGGCAACCCTTAAAATACAAGAAGTTAATGCGGAATCATGGGTAACTGAGCGACCTATATCAGACAAAGAGGTTAGGTCGTCTTCAGAAAGTAAGGCGAGATTCTTTACCGTAGAGGCCAATGCTGGTAACTCTTGTTGGCTTAGTTTGTTGACCCAAAAATCCGTATCGATAGACACACCTTATTGAAATTAAGATTTAAAAGCAGTGTCCTAATGTCGTTAACTTAGCATTAGGACAGCGCATGCTTTCACCGCTACTGCGTATGGTTTTCTCTTTATTATCCTCGGAAGGTTCGTCAATACCTTCACCTTCAGTCTCACCCACTTTTTTTTCCAAGGCATTAACAATTTTCACCACATTCGATTCTAGCGCAAGTAAACGCTGAATTTCTTTATCGCGTTGTTGCGTCTTCATTTGTTGCGCACGTTCATCACTAGAAACAATAGAACAGCCACTGGCAAAAAACAAACAAATAAACATACCCATAAATAATTTCATAAAAAGCTCTACTTTTAATTAATCACTAAAGTGACTCGACCACGTACTTTGGAATGATGGTAGTCGCAGACGATACAATGACTTGTGTTGTGGAGTCTAGAATTCTCGCATTCACTTCATAGCCTCGCTCATTTTCTACTAGCACACCATATAATATATATTTTGCTTTGTCTGTTAATTCATCTTTACTATTGGTATACCCAACTACAACAGGGATTTGATACTTTTGAATTTGACCAACAAGACTTTCACTCACTAATAACCCTAATTGCACGTCACTGTATGACTCACCTTGTAACGCATTGAACTTAGTAATAACGAGTGGTGAGTCCCACTCTGCGCCACGATAATCTGAAACTAAGTCATGAGCGAGCCGATCGGTATAATCACTAACCAGTTGGTGGGTGTGGAAGGTAAAAACCTTAACTAAAGGTTTACCATGACTATTTAATACTTCAACTTCATCTTCTGTATAGCTAGTACTGCAACCTGCAGCCCCGACCAGCAGTGTTGCACTCGACAAAGTTGTAATCATACGTTTTATTAGGGTCATAGTCTTACTCTTGTGTATCAGCTTCAGTGATTGCAATACGATTAGGAGCAGGTAGAGGCGGTGCCTCAGGTTCGCCCTCTCCCGTTGTTGGGTTAACTGCTTGTGGCACATGCCCTTCTAATAGCACCGAATCGACAACGTCATGAGGAACAAAAATCTGAGCCGAACTAACCAATGCATTACTTTCAACATCTACCACCCGAGCATTTAAAATGTAGCCCCCTCTGTGTCTAGTCATAGTCCCATTTGCAATATAGGTTGCGGCGATGTCATCAGACAGCTCATCAGGAACTTCAGTCTGAAAGAATAAATCCCCTTGCTCATTAAGCTTAAGCGAACTGCTCGACTTGATATCGATAACCGAGTAACCAGCACGATTGATTTGGTGCATTATTGCCTCAGTTAATTGGCGACCAAAGTGATTGGTTGTTCGCAAACCTGAATCGAGTAACGCAAAATCAGCAACGGCAAAAACAGCTCTATTATCAGGCATGTCAAAGTCCGTTAATAAGTCTTGTACTACCCATTTAGAGTAATGATTAACGTTCTTAATTAATGGGGCATCATAGTAGCTCACTGAATGTTCAGCACGTTCAGCTTGCTTTTTTTCAATCATCTGCTGACTATCTTTTCCTGCCACTTCTTGAAACGGGCTATTGATTACGCTACAGCCGCCAAGAAAAAGGGTTAATAAGAGACTATATTTTTTCATCTTTTTACCTACCTGTTGCGTCCAATTTACCTAAAAATATAACCGTTCTTCATTTTAGTGGCTTGTCCCTGCTCTATTAGCTGCTCGATCGAGAAGTATTTATCTGTGGCACTAACAATTTGCTGGTTATCTAAGTCAATCACTTCAATATTAAACACAATTCCCTGCTCCATTTGACTCATAGTTCCAGAAATAACATATTGAGCCTGGATGTCACCATTCAGTTTTTTAACGTCTCGACTTAAAAAGTACGATGCATTTTTAGAAACTGCCACCGAAGTCCCCGCAAGGTGCTCAGCCACTATAGCACCACGTTCAACAAGTTTAGTTGTCAAGCCTTGTGCCACTTGATGGCCCAATAGCTCTAAACCATGGTACGGCATTTTTTTAAAGCGTAATGAGTCTAATCGGACAAAAGTCGTCACAATCGACGCCTTTTCACGATATTGATAAGTATCCATCGCAATCAAGTTATCGGCTATCTTCGTCACTTGGGCGTCAAAATATGCCGCCCGTTGATCTTGCTTAACTGCCTGATGTGTCTGTGGGTCAAAAGATTGACAACCAAATACAAAAAAACAGCCTAAGACTAAGATAAAATGGTTAACCCTCATTGAAATCTCACTTAAGTTATCATTAATGGAAAATATAAAGCATTATTTATGCCATAAAGGCTTTTACAGCTTATATGCTTAGTCCATCACCGCAATTAACTTTGGTCTAACTAACAACAAAAACTACTAACGTTTTAGCAATAGATAAGGTAGTCTCATCTTTCAACTGTATTAAAGTTAATAGGAAGATTGGAAACAATGAAAAAAGTAGGTCTTGTTGGTTGGCGTGGCATGGTAGGCTCAGTGCTTATGGAACGCATGCAAAATGAAAATGATTTTAACCACATTGAGCCAGTGTTTTTTAGCACCTCTCAAACAGGTCAAGCGGGTCCAGATATTGGTAAACCGGTAACCACTTTACAAGATGCTTTTGATATTACCACCCTTTCTAAACAAGACATTATTATTAGCTGTCAAGGTGGCGATTACACCAAAGACGTTTACCCTAAGTTACGTGAAGCGGGTTGGGCTGGTTACTGGATCGATGCTGCCTCATCATTACGTATGGAAGATGACAGTATTATCGTATTAGACCCAGTTAATCGTGACGTGATCGATCAAGGCATCAAAGATGGCGTTAAAACGTTTGTTGGTGGCAACTGTACTGTTTCATTGATGCTATTAGCATTAGGTGGTTTATTTGCTGAAGACTTAATTGAATGGGTTAGCCCAATGACTTACCAAGCAGCTTCTGGTGGCGGTGCACGCCATATGCGTGAACTATTAAACCAGATGGGTGCAATTAGAGATGAAGTGAGTGAAGAGTTAGACTCGCCTAGCTCAGCAATTCTTGATATTGATGCAAAGGTATCTGCGTTTATCCGTAGTGGTGAGCTTAATACCGATCAATTCGGCGTGCCACTAGCAGGTAGCTTAATCCCATGGATTGATACGCAGCTTCCTTCAGGTCAGAGTCGAGAAGAGTACAAAGCACAAGCTGAAGCAAATAAGATTTTAGGGACAGAAACTGCGCCGACCCCAATTGATGGGTTATGTGTACGCGTTGGTGCCATGCGTTGTCACAGCCAAGCATTAACGATTAAGTTAAAGCAAGACATCTCAGTAGAAGAGATTGAAGCTAAATTAGCCGCGCACAACGAGTGGGTAAAAGTCGTTCCTAACGATCGTGAATTGAGTATGCAAGAGCTAACGCCGGCTAAAGTTAATGGTACGCTTACCGTGCCTATTGGTCGCGTGCGTAAATTGACCATGGGGCCTGAATACATCAGCGCATTTACTGTGGGCGATCAGTTATTGTGGGGAGCAGCTGAGCCACTTCGACGCATGTTACGTATATTGATCGACTAATATATTGATCGAATAAATAGTTAACAAAAATAAAACATAATAATCACCTCTAAAAGTCAGCGATTCCTAGCTGACTTTTTTATTGCCTGCCAACGCCTACAAAACAGGCAACCAGTTCAACTTTTACGATAAAGACAACCACAACCACCAAATTAATTGATAAACTCAAACAACAAAACAGATACAACTGTAAAAATTAATAACATTTGATACTATTTTTTACTTTTAATCAGGTTTGTGGCTTTGTTTTTTCATTGGTTTTGCGTAAATTAATGACATCGTGATTTAAATCAACAATAAGAAGAAAAAATTATGAGTTCAACCAGAGGTAAGTTTAATTCCCGCATCGGCTTTATTTTAGCCGCCGCTGGCAGTGCTGTCGGCTTAGGTAATATTTGGGGATTCCCAACACAAGCAGCAGGCAATGGTGGTGCAGCATTTGTATTAATGTACTTAGTACTCGCATTCTGTCTGGCCTATCCAGCTTTTATGGCGGAATTAATTATTGGCCGTCACGGCCAAGCAAATGCCGTTGAGTCTTTACGAAAAATTTCGACCACCGCAATGCAAAAGCGTTTCGCCTTCATTGTTGGCTTTGGTGGTATCTTATGTGCTGCATTACTGATGAGTTTTTACTCCATTGTCGCCGGTTGGATGCTAGCCTTCACCGCAGAGCCTATAACAACGGCTGTCGGTGCAAATGCCGCATCGGATTGGCTTACGAGTCAAAGTACTTCTCGTAATATTATTTTTACTCTTGTTTTTACTGTACTGACCGTTTACATCATCAGCCGAGGTGTTGAAAATGGTATTGAGCGTTGGTCAAAGCGTTTAATGCCAGCATTAGTTGCCCTGTTAGTATCATTGACCGTATATGTCCTTACGTTAGACGGCGCAACTGACGGCCTAAAGGCTTACTTGATTCCAGATATTAGCCGTCTCTTTGAGCCTGATCTTATTGTTAGTGCGCTTGGACAAGCCTTTTTCTCTCTATCTCTAGGCACTAGTGTGATCATTATCTACGGCTCATATGTTGCTCGAAATGAGAATCTCGTATCCTTAAGTGCCTCGGTCACTTTAATTGATGTATTTATTGCTTTCCTCGCAGGCCTGTTAATTATTCCTGCAATGTACGTAGCTGCCGCACAAGGGGTTGAAATATTTTCCGCAGACGGCAGCTTAAAATCAGGTGATACGCTCGTGCTAACTGTTTTACCGGCTTTGTTTGATGGTATGGGTAGTATTGGCGTTTTTGTCGGCTTCGCTTTTTTCTCTTTAATGTCGATCGCCTCATTAACTTCATCGATTTCGATGCTTGAAGCCCCAGTGTCTTATACTGTTGAGCGCTTTAACATTGAGCGTAATAAAGCCACTATCGTTATCGGCAGTTTAATCTTTGCCACCAGTTGTTTAATCATCTTTAACTTCTCAACATTGTTTGGTTTTGTCATTGCCCTAACGACCCAATACGGTCAACCTATCATCGGTATGTTCTGCTGTATTTTTGTCGGTTGGGTTTGGCATCGTTCTTCATTATTAGAGGAACTAAAAGCGGGCAATGAACAAATTGAACATCAACTTTTTTGGAAGATCTGGCCTTGGTACACTAAATTAGTCTGTCCGACTGCCATTGCAATTGTCTTTATTCATTCATTATAAAAATGCCGACTAATGAACACAGTAGCAACACTTGCTGCTGTGTTCAAAAGTACATACACTCTCATTTATATCCCCCTCGGCAGCCTTGTCAAATCAACATAACAAATAAGTAATTAATCTATCATCAGCAGGTATCATACTTATGCCATCATTAAGTATAGGAATAAACGGCCTGTTGGTAGCATATAAAATATTCACCATTCTCATTATCATTATTCAGTTAAAAAATTGTTAACATTTAAAATTTAAACGGTAGTATGAAAAACAATCTATCCATTTAAATTTGTAACTTTTTATTTATTAAAGGAAGCACTATGTTTATCGGCGTACCAAAAGAAAACCTTCTGGGGGAAACGCGTGTTGCCGCAACACCTCAAACGGTATCTCAGCTAAAAAAACTGGGATTTGATGTCATAATAGAGTCTGGCGCAGGTAAAGCAGCAAGCTTTAACGACCAGGCCTTTATTGACGCAGGCGCAACGATTGGTGAGGATGCAGCACAGGTTTTTGCTAGTGATGTTGTATTGAAAGTCAACGCACCAACCACAGGCGAAGATAACACGACTGACGAAGTAGCGTTATTAAAAGACCAAGCTACCCTAATTAGCTTTATTTGGCCTGCACAAAATGACACTTTAATGGAGAAGCTAAGTAGCCGAAACATTAATGTAATGGCAATGGACTGCGTACCACGTATGTCTCGTTCGCAATCACTTGATGCATTAAGTTCAATGGCAAATATTGGTGGTTACCGAGCGGTTATTGAAGCAGCAAATCAATTCGGTCGCTTCTTTACTGGACAAATTACTGCCGCAGGTAAAGTACCACCAGCTAAAGTTCTAGTTATCGGTGCGGGTGTAGCGGGTCTTGCTGCTATCGGTGCAGCTGGTAGCTTAGGCGCAATTGTTCGTGCTTTCGATACTCGTCCTGAAGTTAAAGAGCAAATTAACTCAATGGGGGCAGAGTTCTTAGAGCTAGACTTTGAAGAAGAGTCAGGCTCTGGTGATGGCTACGCAAAAACCATGAGTAAAGAATTCATCGAAGCAGAAATGGCTTTATTTGCCGAGCAAGCTAAAGATGTTGATATTATTATCACTACCGCCCTTATTCCGGGTAAGCCAGCACCGAAACTGATCACCAAAGAAATGGTAGATTCAATGAAGCCTGGTAGTGTTATTGTTGATTTAGCCGCCGCAAACGGTGGTAACTGTGAATACTGTCAAACAGGTGAGCTTTTTGTCACTGAGAATGACGTAAAAGTACTTGGCTATACTGATTTACCTGGCCGCTTGCCTGTTCAAGCGTCACAACTTTACGGTACGAACTTAGTTAATCTTCTAAAGCTTTTAGCGCCAGAAAAAGACGGTGAAGTAACTATCGACTTTGAAGATGAAGTGGTACGTGGCGTAACGGTCGTTAAATCTGGAGAAATCACTTGGCCAGCTCCGCCAATTAAAGTTAGCGTAACTCCTGTTAAAGAAGCGGCAAACGATATTCCTGCTGAACCTGAAAAACAAGAAATGCCAAAAGAGGTAAAACTTGGTTTGTTTGCAGCAGGTTTAGCAGGTTTTGGTGCTATCGCTTCCTATGCGCCACCTGAATTTTTAGCTCACTTTACCGTCTTTGTTTTAGCTTGTGTGATCGGTTACTACGTTGTTTGGAATGTAAGTCACTCTCTACATACGCCATTAATGAGCGTAACAAACGCCATTTCAGGCATCATCGTTGTCGGTGCTCTACTCCAAGTCGGTACTGATAGTGTACTAGTTACCATACTAGCGTTAATTGCGACATTAATCGCTACCATTAATATTGTTGGTGGCTTCTATGTCACACAACGCATGTTAAAAATGTTTAGAAAATAAAGGGGAACTCTCATGTCGGAAGGATTAGTAAGTGCTGCATATATTGTAGCGGCCGTTCTCTTTATAATGAGTTTGGCAGGTTTATCAAAACAAGAAACAGCGCAAAATGGCTGTTATAGCGGTGTTGCAGGTATGGCAATTGCACTTATCGCAACTATCTTAAACCCAAGTGTTGGTGGAGTTATTTTCATTCTAATTGCGATGGCAATTGGTGCAACCATTGGTGTTAAGTTAGCAAAAAAAGTCGAAATGACTGAAATGCCTGAGCTTGTCGCTATTTTACATAGCTTCGTGGGTCTAGCTGCAGTATTGGTTGGTTATAATAGCTATATCGATCACCCTGCACTAACGGGTGCAATGAAAAACATTCACTTAGTTGAAGTGTTTTTAGGGGTATTTATCGGTGCTGTGACCTTTACGGGCTCCATTGTTGCTTTTGCTAAGTTACGCGGTTTAATTAACTCAGCTGCGCTAGCGCTACCTCATCGTCATAAGATGAACTTGGCGGCTTTATTAGTGTCAGGCTACCTGTTAGTAAGCTTTGTTAATGCAGGCGGCTCTACAGGTGCGTTAATTGTAATGACATTAATTGCCTTTATTTTTGGCTACCACTTAGTTGCTTCAATCGGTGGTGCTGATATGCCAGTGGTTGTATCAATGCTTAACTCTTATTCAGGTTGGGCAGCAGCAGCGGCAGGTTTCATGCTATCAAATGACTTATTAATTGTAACAGGTGCCTTAGTTGGCTCATCTGGCGCAATCTTAAGTTACATTATGTGTCGTGCAATGAACCGTTCATTTATCTCAGTAATTGCTGGTGGTTTTGGTAGCGATGTCGTAGCAACGGGTGATGAAGAGCAAGGTGAACACGTTGCCACTACGGCCGTTGAAGTGGCTGACTTATTAACATCATCTCAACGTGTCATCATTACTCCAGGTTACGGCATGGCCGTTGCTCAAGCACAATACCCAGTGTTTGAAATCACCCAGAAATTGCGAGCTAAAGGCATTGATGTTCGCTTTGGTATTCACCCTGTTGCAGGCCGTTTACCGGGTCACATGAACGTATTATTGGCTGAAGCAAAAGTGCCATATGACATCGTACTAGAAATGGATGAAATCAATGAAGATTTCAGTGATACAGACACCGTATTAGTTATTGGTGCTAACGATACAGTAAACCCTGCTGCTAAAGAGCCAGGTAGCCCAATTGCTGGTATGCCAATCTTAGAAGTTTGGAATGCTAAAAACGTTATTGTATTTAAGCGTGGTATGGCAACAGGTTATGCTGGTGTTCAAAACCCATTATTCTTTAAAGATAATACACAAATGCTATTTGGTGATGCCAAAGAGAGTGTTGAAGATATCTTAAAAGCTATCTAACCAATGATTAGATAACAAAAAAGGAGCTCAATTCGAGCTCCTTTTTTTATCTTAAGAATAATAAATATAAAATTATTTATCGTTCTTACGAACATAAAGCATACTTGCAATCGCACTACCAATAAGTACAAACGGGGTTGCTTGTAGCAGACCAGCCACTAGCACTGAGCTTTCACGGAACAACGATAGGGCAAAAGGCACACCTAACATTGCAACTACCACAATTAAAACTAACGCCAAGGTCAATTCACTCTTTTTATTTTCCGCTGTTCTTTCGCTCATTTTTGATCCAAATCAATAGATTAATTAAAAGCGTAATTATAAAGCACTATCGTTGGCAAAAGAAACTATTAAAAAGGATTATAAAGGGTTTTGATTTACTAAAACTAAGGGATGAGCTCGCTTCCCTTACAAAGTTCTAAAACAGCCCATAAAAAAAGTAGCGAACATTAAAAGTTAATATTTGTCTCTTAATATTCGCTCAGAAAATTTACCTATGTTTTGCTTTACCTTTCTTTGGTGTTGACGAACTAGCTATCCCCGACTCTTCAACTGAGCTTCGTCCAAGCGGACAACCTAACTCATTAAATTTTTCAAAAATATTTTTTTGAGCCTCGGTATCAGTGGCGGTATTAAAGCCACTAATCACTTGTGCGACATTAAGATCGTATGAAACAGAACTCGCAGCAGCATTAAGGAGCGCAGCAACACTATGTCTACCTAGTGCTTTAATGCCACCACCACCTTGTTTTAACACCTCAAGTAAGGTCATATCTCCAAAGACATTATTACTAAACGCGTCTTCAAAGGCCATCGTAGGCACATAAGGAGAGGCCCATGAACCAAAGTGGTGTCTCTGCTTCCAATAACCAGGGGTACAACCTTCGCCACCTCCTTCTTCAGTAAACATCGGTAAGCCCGGAATCGTAGTACCAACATCAAAGTATGAAAAAGCAGGCTCTGAATTAGCAGGGTCTTGTCCCCACGCTGCTGTTAGTTTAGTCCCATTAGTCGTAAACAGCCTTGCTCCTGTCATATCGTTATCTGATGGATCAAACACCTTAGCGCGTTCTAACGGCGTCAACACGATTGTGTGATCAACAATCGAGTCCCCATCGTAATCAATTGACACTGTCGTGTTATTAATAAGATCGTCAGCCATCACCCAAACAGGACTTCCACTAGGGCTAAAGCCACTACAATCAAATGGTGCACCAGGCTGACATAGATTAGGGTCAACCCCCGGAGCAAACCCAACAAGCAGCTCTGTAGATAATTGCTCTTTAGATGCTAGAGCTATCGCCCAGTCACTGGATTCATTGGTGAACTCATCATCAAGAGTTCCGTCAGGGTTTCGATCCCAATCGGAGTCTATTGTTGCTATCCCCCAGAACGTCTCGCCCGCTGTCGCTCCACAACTGATGAAGCGAGCACCGCTTCCGTCTGTAATCGCTTGTTGTCGGTAAAGTTCGTTAGGCTCAATTACGATGACCGTTTGTTCTCCCCCCATCGTCTGCCAACAAACAGAAAGGCTCGAATCCCCTGGGTTATAAAGGAACACATCCGTCGGATCATAATCGTTATTAAGTGAGTTTCTACTTGTACTCACTGGCATAAAATATTCATCACTCCAACGCTCTTTAGGCAGAATTGCCGCCCAACGAGACTCATACCTAGCCCCGATATCACCTGTAAAGCCATGCACTTGAACAACATGTTGAGTAGACTCTAAACTTGTTGCAGTCCCTGCATAAACTCGGCTCCCCAGTGGAAAAAATGCTTGAAGATCAGTTATTGGACCTGAAGGGATCAGTGGAGGCATAAAAGACTCACCTTCATCTAGCGTAACCACAAGCTCATACTTACCTATTTCAGTAACAAGATCTGCAGTGGGGTCTGCGTCACCATTTAAATCAAACCGAAGAACCGTTCCATCAGAGGTAGCCATAATAGAGTTTGAAACCAACTCAAACATACCATCATGGTCTGGCATTTCAGGAAATCCAGGGAAGGTCAGTGTACCATCACCTTTCATTGAATTTGGCTCACCTAGCGGCGCTTCAAAAGAGGTGCCCCATTCACTGGTAGGATAAACTTCCACAGCACCGGCCAATAAAGTACCAGGCTCAGGATTTGGTATGTCACCACCTTGCCAAGTCCCCACCCAACCAACGCGAGTAACAGCAACAGGTTTATCAGTAACAAACTTATCCTGTCCGTCATAACAAAATTCCTGTACACCATCGCCATCACCATCACAAACTAAGGGGTCATAAGGAACATTAGGTGGAATTGCTGCTGGATCATTGATGTAATAATCAACAGGCATTTCATTGTTTAAAATGATGACATCACCGCTATTTAATACATCAGATGCAAAGCCTGGTGGCTTACCATTAGCATCATTGCCATCACCCCATATTTGAGTCGTTGAACTAAGCGGGCTTAGCAAATTAGTTTCATACGAGTCTTCATGATGATCATAGTGAATGGTTGTTCCGTTATAACCGATTGAGATAGAAATAACTGCATGATTCTTTTTACCAATCGCTTCAGGATGTAATGTTGAGAGAACATCAGAGACTTGAGCTTCGGTAAAAGGCACATAATAAGTTTGAAGGGGTGTGATTGCCTGAATAGGTGCTGTATAAAACAGTCCTAAAGCCATCACAGTTATAGTTTTCTTACTAAGTCGTTCCCAACTAAGGCGACGATAACAGTCAGACCTTTTATTCTTATTCATTATAAGTTCCTCACTGATGATATTTAAGGGTTATCAATGTGAGTTCATAGGCAGCCTAACGTTTAACCACGTTCAAAAAGCATACAGGGAAACACCAATCAGCTTTAATTCGACTAAACAAGCTTAATTACCCCTTATTATAGGCTAGACAAGAACTGCACCTTTGTTATTAAAAGTTATTAAAAAAGACGCACCCACTGAAAGTTAGCAATAATTAGGCCTAGACTTTAATAGACTAATTTTCAACAAGTAACCTTTACTATCTAATAATTAAACAAGCTTTTTGTAAAAAAAACTGACACTAATCTATCTGTTGTTCGCTGTGCGGAAATAACTTTTTACACACAGCTCAAGGCAATATCTTCCACGAGATGGTACTTATTAATAGATTTTGCTAAATTACTACTCTAATTTAAAAAATATGATAACTCGTCACTATGAAAAAATGGCTCTTAAGCGCTGCCGCGCTCGCACTTACCGCTTGTTCTCAATCTCCAAACAACACTATTGCAGAGGTCTCAGGCTTAACCTTCGTCGAACAAGTAAAAGCTCAGACAGGAAAAACGACCATTCCGTACCAAAAGTACGTTCTTGATAATGGTTTAACGGTGATTTTACACCAAGACAATTCCGACCCTCTAGTCCATGTCAATGTGACTTATCATGTTGGCTCATCTCGAGAAGAGCTTGGAAAATCAGGTTTTGCTCATTTCTTCGAGCACATGATGTTTCAAGGTTCAGAACACGTTGCTGATGATGAGCACTTTAAAATTGTTACCGAAGCTGGTGGTAACATGAACGGTACAACTAATCGTGATCGTACTAACTATTACCAAACAGTACCTGCTAATCAATTAGAAAAGATGCTGTGGCTAGAATCAGACCGCATGGGCTTTTTATTAAAAGCGGTGACTCAAGAAAAGTTCGAAGTACAACGTGAAACGGTAAAAAATGAGCGCGGACAACGTGTCGATAACCGACCTTACGGTCGTTTAGGTGAGCGAGTAGCTCAAGCTCTTTACCCAAAAGGTCACCCATACTCATGGCCAACGATTGGCTACATGGACGACTTAAACCGAGTTAATGTTAACGACCTCAAAGCGTTTTTCCTAAATTGGTACGGACCAAACAATGCCACTATTACCATTGGTGGCGATATTGACACCAAAGAAACACTGACATTAGTGAAACAATATTTTGCCGAAATTCCAACGGGCCCAAGCGTTGAAAAATTGGCGAAAGAGCCCGTTACCTTAACCGAGAATCGTTATATTTCATTTGAAGATAACATTCACCTGCCTTTGGTTTACCTTTCATTTCCGACCGCTTATGCGCGCCATGAAGATGAGCCTGCACTGGACTTATTAGCGTCAATTATCGGTGGCGGGAAGACGTCATTGGTTTATAAAAACCTCGTTAAAAACCAAATGGCAGTCCAAGCATCGACTAACCATACTTGTGGTGAATTATCATGTTCATTTGATATTTTTGCTTTACCACACCCAGCAAGCGGTAAATCATTAACAGAGATAGAAGCCACTTTACGTCAAACTATTGCTGAATTTGAACAACGCGGTGTGACTGATGATGATTTAATTAAAGCAAAAGCGGCTATCGAGTCTAGTTTTATCTTTGGCTTGCAAAGTGTACAAGGGAAGGTTGCTCAACTAGCTGCCTACCAAACATTTACAGGTACCCCAAATTACATCGAGCAAGACATCAAACGATACAACAGTGTGACCAAAGCGGACGTGATGCGTGTATTCGAGCAGTATGTTAAAAATAAGCCAAGTGTTATTGCCAGCGTTGTACCAAAAGGACAAATAAACGCTGTTGCTGCAGCAGACAACTTTGCCGCAGATATTGTTAAACTTGAGGGTAAATCAACCACTCAAGCCGATGATCTCGATTTACGTACCACACCATTAACGTTTAACCGTAGTGTTAAGCCTGTTGCAGGTAAAAATAGAGCCGTTGATGTTCCTGCGTTTTGGAGAGAGGACTTTTCAAATGGCATGAGCATGCTAGGCACCGAAAATGATGAAACGCCTACGACGTCACTTTTAATTCGCATTCCAAATGGTCATTACGCAGAATCTTCAAACAAAGCCGGCTTAGCGTCTATAACCGCAAGTTTAATGAATGAGTCTACGTTAGACACGTCTTCAGAGGACATGGCTAAAGCGTTACAGAAACTGGGGAGCTCTATCTCTTTTAGTGCTGGTAATAGCTACACCAATGTCTTTGTGAATACATTGACTAAAAATGTTGATCCAACTATTGCTCTGCTTAATGAAAAGCTATTTAAGCCTGCGTTTACCGAGCAAGACTTTGCTCGTGTACGTGCAAATCAGTTAGAAAGTGTTTTATTTAGTCAAAAAGATGCCGGCGCTCTAGCACGAAACGCATTTAGAGCAATCATGTTTGACGGTTCGATCGCTGCCCTGCCATCTCAAGGAACAGCCGCGTCACTAAAGACCTTAACACTTGATGATGTTAGCGCTTTTTACCAACAACACTACAACCCTCAACGCGCTCAGATCATTGCTGTATCAGATCTTACACAAGCGGCGTTATCACAGAAGTTAACTAAGCTAAAGCAGTGGCAAGGCCAAAGCAAAATCAACAATGTGGTTTTAAACGCACCGAGCTATGCAAAGAACACTGTGTACTTAGTCAATAAAGACGATGCAACTCAATCCGCTATTCGTGTTGGACAGCGCAGTATCAAGCAAGACATTACTGGCGAGTTTTATCAATTAGGTCTGGTGAACTTTGCCCTGGGCGGTAACTTTAATTCGCGCTTAAACCTTAATCTTCGCGAAGATAAAGGTTATACCTATGGTGCGGGGTCTAGTTTCTACGGTGATAAGTTTGGCGGCGCGATGGTGGTCTCGACTGCAGTACGCGCAGATGCAACAATTGCGTCTTTAAAAGAGATTACCAAGGAATTAACGCAATATCAGCAGCAAGGTATTACTGCTGATGAGCTTACTTTCATGCGTAACGCAATTAACCAACAAGATGCCCTAGAGTATGAAACGCCTCAAGCTAAGCTTAACTTTTTAGCACAGATCCTTGAACATAACTTAAGTGCAGACTTTGTTAAAGAGCGCGCTAAAATTGTTTCAACAATTACTCAGTCACGAATCAATGAGCTAGCAAAGCAATACCTTGATGTGAATGATATGGCGATAGTGATTGTTGGCGATGCCAAAACATTAAAACCACAGCTAAAAGCCTTAGGGTATGATGTAATCGACTATACAGCACCTTAACCCCTTAGGGCAGTACCGTTAAGGTGCTGCCCTACTTTCTGCTTTAATCCACACCACTTTTTGCCTGTTATTCAAACTAAACCTCATTTTTATCTCTATTCTTACTCTTATTAGACTTTGGGCTAGAACAACATCGTCTATTTGTGATATGTTGCGTGCATTTTTAGCATAGTAGGTATTTAACATGAGTTCGAACGCCGTTCCATCCTCAGCGCCAGAGCAACAAAAGGGTTGGTTCAACCGTTTTCTTGCTACCGTTGAGTTTCTAGGTAACCTGTTGCCTCACCCAATCACGTTATTCGCGACTTTCTGTGTTGCGATTGTGTTATTCAGTGGCTTTGCTGACTGGATAGGGTTAAGCGCCATTGACCCGCGCCCAGAAGGTGCCAAAGGGCGTGATCCTGATGGTGTTATCGAAGTCGTTAGTTTAATGAGCGCCGAAGGCTTAACTAAAATTGTAACGGGACTCGTGACCAACTTCACCGGATTTGCACCGTTAGGTACAGTACTTGTTGCTCTTCTTGGTGTAAGCGTGGCAGAACATTCAGGTTTATTGTCTGCGGCTATGCGTGGCATGGTCATGGGCGCATCGAAACGCTTAGTTACTTTTATGGTTGTTTTTGCTGCTATTTTATCGAATACCGCATCAGAACTTGGCTATGTTGTTCTTATCCCGCTTGCGGCGATGATTTTTCATAGCTTAGGTCGTCACCCCCTTGCAGGCTTAGCAGCAGCATTCGCTGGTGTTTCTGGTGGTTATAGTGCCAACTTATTGTTAGGTACCATCGATCCATTGCTTGCAGGTATCACAACCCCAGCAGCGCAAATGATTGACCCAACCTACCAGGTGGGCCCTGAAGCTAACTGGTACTTTATGGTTATCTCGGTATTTTTGATTGCGACTCTTGGTACCATTGTTACCGAGAAGATTGTTGAGCCGCGTTTAGGTAAGTACAACCCTGATGAAGCCAGTGTCGATTTAAGTCAAGAAAAAGTGACCCAGCTAACCGACATTGAACGTTCAGGCCTCAAATGGGCTGGTGTCGCTCTTCTAGTTACCTGTGCGGTACTTGCGCTAACTATTGTCCCTGCTGACGGCATTTTACGTAATCCTGAAACGGGAGGGGTGTCAGGCTCACCATTCTTGAAAGGCATCGTTGTATTCATTTTTGTTACTTTTGGTATTCCAGGTTTCGTTTACGGTAAAGTCGTTGGCTCGATGAAGAATGATCGTGATGTCATTGATGCAATGTCTAAGAGCATGAGCTCGATGGGGATGTATATCGTATTAGTATTCTTCGCCGCTCAGTTCGTTGCATTCTTTAAGTGGACTAATCTTGGTACTATTTTAGCGATCAATGGTGCTGCATTATTGCAAGCCATTAACCTAACGGGTCCAGAAATCTTTGTAGCATTCATCTTTATGTGTGCGTTAGTTAACTTAACTCTTGGTTCTTCTTCAGCACAATGGGCGGTAACAGCGCCAATTTTCATCCCAATGTTAATGTTAATTGGTTACGCCCCAGAGACGATTCAAGCAGCCTATCGTATTGGTGATTCGGTAACAAACCTCATCACGCCAATGATGAGCTACTTCGGTTTAATCCTTGCTGTAGCGACTAAATACAAAAAAGATATGGGGATAGGTACCTTGGTTGCAACCATGTTGCCGTACTCAATGATCTTCTTCGTCGGTTGGGTTATTTTATTCTATATTTGGGTGTTTGCATTAGGTCTACCTGTAGGTCCTGGCTCCCCTATCTATTACACCCCGTAACCGATAGCACAATAATAATCTGTAGTCCCTGCAACTAGCGGGGATTTTTTTTGCCTAATAATCACTAACTATTTTGCGACTAATGGTGAAGTCTTCCTATACTGAAGGTATAAAAAAATAAAATAGAGATAGCACCACATTAATTAATCGAAGCAAAGGAAGTTAATATGAAAAAATTAATCTTCATTATCCTCGCGATGTTAATTACCACTGGAGCGAGTATTTATCACTTTGACGACGACCCTTATATTCAGGGACAAGTTCGGGGGCTTGCCATCGCTGACAAAGCTAGCTACCTCCTGCCCATCAAACAACATATTAGTCAGGCCAAGCGTCCGCAAGAATGGTATCAATTCCCAATCCCTTTAGGTCAAAGTGGCCCTAGCGAAACGCTCTACTCCGGCCCCAAACAATACCCTTTTTATTGCATGAGCGAGATCTCACAGTTAGGACAACCTCAAGTCGACAATCACGACGGTCAAGGCGTCGCCATCTTCGCTACCAATCGACAAGGAAAAAAGACTCGGCACATTATTGGTTACAGCAAAGACTGTGCGATATTGAGTCAGCTAAAGTACTTTTATCGTAACAACCAGCAACAGCTAAAACCTTATAACGTCGACAACCCACCAGCACAACAGCAAATCAATCAGCTTACTATTGATGATAAAAACGTTAATGAAATATACCGAGTTGAACAAGGGACCATTAATCGTTTTATTTACACTATCGCCATGCTTGCCACTGGCGACGGCTCAAGAATGGAACATCAACACTGGAATAAACGACTTATTTACCAATTTCAAGGCGGTTCAGGAATAGGCTTTCGCCAAGGGAAGCAAAGTGCTCCACACTTATTAAAGAAGCGTAAAGAACAACTACAACTCGGTTATGCCGTAATATCGTCAACCGCAAACAAAACCAGTTATACCTACAACATGCTAATCGCCGAAGATACTGCGATGCGAGTGAAACGCCACTTCATTTCCCTTTATGGTAAGCCAATGTATACGGTTGGCATCGGTGGGAGTGGTGGTGGGTTATCACAATACCTTCTTGCGCAAAATGGTACTGACCTACTTGACGCTGCCATCCCCCTTTACTCATACCCAGATATGGTTAGCCAAACAATTTATGCGTTAGATTGTGATTTGCTCAATAGCTATTACGACTTTAGATCATCCGAACCGGAATTATTTGAGGATTGGCGACTACGCCAAGCAATTGAGGGAATGAATGCTCGTAATAATTTTGAACAAAAAGCAGGCTTCCTCACGCCAATCAATCAAATAATCTCAGGTCGCTGGCCACGTTCGCCAACAGGGAGTAGTGAATGCATTAATGGTTGGTTTGGTCTTTCAACTTTTATCAACAACCCACGACAAGGCTTTCTGCGTTCGTACTTTTCATCAGAAGTAGTAGAACAAGTTAACAGGAATTATTGGGAAGACATGCATGAGGTCTATGGCCGAACTGCTGCAGGTTATGGCGCGTCTACTTGGGATAATGTTGGCGTTCAGTACGGTTTAAATGCACTAAAAGCCAACTTACTTAGCATCGATGAATTTATCGCACTTAACAAAAATATTGGTAGCTGGGTTCGCCAACCACAAATGCAACCAGAATGGATTAAAAAGATCCCCTTTACTAAAACTCACCTGTGGCTCAGTTTATGGGGCAACAAGAATGTCACGCAAGCTGATAACGGCCCCGCCCCTCGTCATCAAGGAGATATAAGCGCAATGAAGAATGCCTATCACACCGGTCAGGTATTCATTGGTAAGCTGAATATCCCAACCCTTGATATTCGGCACTACCTAGAAGAAGAGCTAGATATGCATCACATGTCTGCCTCCTTTAATGCTCGAACTAGAATCACTAACTATCAAGGCCACGCTGATAATCATATTATCTGGGTTAGCCATAAAGACTTTAACCCTGTAGTGAAAGGCTTTAAGGTCATTGATCAATGGCTGATGACTAAACTACATAACCCCAATTTAACCACAACCAAGGCAAAACCATCCAATCTAGAGGATAGTTGTTTTGCTGACAATGGCGAAATCATCGCTCAAGGGAAAGCTGTCTGGGATGGTGAGTGGAACAACAAAGCGTTAGGGCAATGTAGTCAGAACTTTAAGATGTATTCTAACGTCCGCATTGCCGCTGGTGCACCATGGGACGGCAGCACGTTTAAATGTTCGTTACAGCCTGTTGCCGACGCAATTAAACAAAGCGTCTATGGTGATATTGCTATCAATAAATACCAGAAACAATTGGAGGAAGCATTCCCTGACGGTGTTTGTGATTACAGCCAAGGTGATGTCGGGCGTCCAACAAATCTAACGATGCTAGCCCTAGGGGAATGAAATAAAAAAGCCGCTGGACTTAGCAGCGGCTTTGATGGCATGTTTAGCGTTTTTTATGGAACTTAACTAAACGGTCACGTTTACGTTGTTGAGTGACACTGAGTTTATTTTTACGCCCTTCAAATGGATTATCGCTATCTCTGAATTCGATTTTGATTGGCGTGCCCATAATTTTCAAGGTGCGACGGAAGTAGTTCATTAAATAGCGCTTATATGCGGCATTTAATTTCTTTACTTGGTTACCATGAATGACTATTACCGGCGGGTTATAGCCACCAGCATGAGCATAACGTAATTTAACACGGCGACCTTGGAACATCGGCGGGTTATGGTCATCAACGGCCATTTGCATAATTTTAGTCAGCATCGACGTTGAAGTACGCTTAGTTGCCGAGTTATATGCTTCTTGTACCGACTCAAACAGGTTACCAACACCACTGCCATGAAGCGCAGAAATAAAGTGAATACGTGCAAAATCAACAAAGCCTAAACGACGATCTAATTCTGACTTAATACGCTCTTTCGTATCAAGATCCAAACCATCCCATTTATTCACTGCAATAACCAATGAACGACCTGCATTTAATGAGTAGCCCAATAAGCTTAAGTCTTGATCAGAAATACCTTCGCGAGCATCAATCACCAATAACACCACGTTAGCATCTTCAATGGCTTTTAGCGTTTTAATGATAGAGAACTTTTCAATCGCTTCATTTACATTCTTACGACGACGAACACCAGCAGTGTCAATCAATACGTATTCACGCTCATCGCGTTCCATTGGGATATAAATACTATCGCGGGTTGTGCCAGGCATATCGTAAACAACAACACGTTCTTCACCTAAGATACGGTTAGTTAATGTCGATTTACCCACATTTGGTCGACCAATGATTGCTAGTTTAATCGGCAAGTCTTGCAACGCTTTAGCTTGAGCTTCTGCGGTTTCTTCTGTTAATTCTTCTTCAAACTCATCATCTTCAATATCATCAATGCTATTAATGCCCATTTCTTCGGCATAAGGGCGTAACGATGTTTCAATTAACACTTGAACACCACGGCCATGTGCAGCAGCAATTGGGTGGATATCGCCTAATGATAATGAATAAAAATCAGCCGTTACCGAGTCAATATCGACACCGTCTGTTTTGTTAGCAACAAGATAAACTGTTTTATCAAGCTGACGTAAATGATTAGCAATGGCTTCATCAGCAATCATCACACCATCGCGAGCATCAACTAAGAATAAAACGACATCAGCCTCTTCAATTGCTTGAAGAGATTGTTCTGCCATTAAAGCATCAATACCTTCTTCATCACCTTGAATACCGCCAGTATCAATCAATAAGAATTCATAGCCACCTAGCTTTGCTTGGCCATATTTACGATCACGTGTTAAGCCAGGAAAATCAGCAACAAGCGCATCTCGGGTGCGTGTTAGGCGGTTGAATAACGTCGATTTACCAACATTAGGGCGACCAACTAAGGCAACTACAGGAAGCATTTTTTTCTCCAAACGACAAAAGCGGCCCGATAGATGTTATCCCGGACCGCTTTTGGTATTAATTTCTCTATTGCGGCTATTTTATAGAAATAGCAGACAATAAGCCATCTTTAGATTGTAAGTAGAGGCGGTTATCATTAACAATAGGTGTCGCGATGTGACCACTATCATCAATTTCTTCTTGTGCAACAAACTCACCTGTTTCTTCTGACAATAAATGTAAGTAGCCTTCAAAATCGACAACGGCAATGTAGCTATCAAATACTGCTGGTGCGGTAATCTCACGGTTTTCTAAACCCATTTGGCTCCACAACTCTAAGCCTGAACGACGATCAACAGCAAATACATGCCCTTTAGCCGTTGTAAGATAAAGATTAAAACCGCTAATAGTCATTGCTTGGAACGACGAGTAAGCACGTTTCCAATTCACTTTACCGCTACGAACGTCAATAGCAGCAAGATTACCATTATAGCCAACGGCATACATTGTTGCGCCAAGAATCATGGGAGTAGAGTCAATATCTATAATACTAGATAGCTCATTGCCACCCTCTTTTGTAGTAACAACAGACTCCCATACAGCACGGCCATCTTCGATTAAGACACCACTGACTTTACCATTAGGTAAACCAAAGAAAGCTGCTCCTTGATTCTCGATAATGCCCGATGTTCCACGTAGAGTAAGTGCTGGAACATCTTGATGATAGGTCCATACCGCCGTGCCGCTTTCGATATCATAAGCAACGACTTTACCGTTTGCCATGACCGTAATCACTTTATTATCAGCAAGTAATGGCTTAGAAAGAATTTCACCATCGGTTTGAATTTTCCAGACTAATTTACCCGTTTCTTGTTCTAACAGATAAAGCATTCCACTTTCAGCACCGATAGCAATCTTATCGTAACCTGTGACAATGCCGCCAGAAAGTTGAGCGGTAACACCCGAGCTAATTAAACCAGAACCCTCATGCAGTTCAGCTTGCCATAACTCCTTACCTGACTCGATATCAAAAGCAGAAACATAGCCAAATCGATCAGCAGAGAACACCTTACCATAAGCAACAGCAGGCTCTAGATTTGAAAAGTAATCACCAGTACCATCACCAACACTTCTTTCCCAATCAATAGCTAGTTCAACTTGGCTATTAATAATAGGCAATGGGGCTATTTTTATCTCATCGTCGTTTGAAGAACAACCCGATAAAATACCTGAAGCTAAAACACCAGCACCTAGTAACTTAGACCATTTAGTCATCATCACTCCTTAAACAGCTGGGGTTAAGTCGTTAAGTTTCATTTGAAGCTCAGCAGCCGCTTGGGCACCAGCAGCATCAACAGCAGCTTGATAAGCGGCTCTAGCCTTGCCTAAATCACCTTTAGCGACAAGAGCATCACCGATCAATTCATTTTTCTGAACATCAAAAGCACTGTCTTTAATCGTATTGAGGGTTGTTACCGCCTGATCATATTGTTGTAGTTCAAGTTCGATGCGTGCTAAACGCGTTACAGCAATGTTCTTAACAGCAGGTTCAACACTACTATCGATAATCTCTTTTAAGACCGCAGAAGCTTTATCAAACTCTTTCTTTTCAACTAATGATTTAACCATTAACAATTGTGTCAGTTGGCTATATTGAGTTCCAGAATGCTCTGCAACAAACTTTTCGCCTTCAGCTACAATCTCTGTCGAGTCAGAGACTTTAGAAAAACTTAATGAGTTCTCTGCAATAGTATCTAATTTAGCCTGCTGGTAGTAATTCCACCCGTATATACCACCTAAACCTACTAACGCACCAATAACTAATGCTGGGCCATTTTCTTTTAAAAATCGTTTAATTGCTTCTTCTTGTTGTTCTTCGCTGCTGTAAATTTCCACAGTCTACTCCTTATAATTGTTCTAATAATGTCGATAAATCAGACATTGACATCGTCAGCTGTGGTTTATCTTCACGTAAAAATTTAACACTAACTTGCTGATTCTCTAGCTCGTCATCACCGAAAATTAGCACGATCTTAGCACCGCTTTGATCGGCTTTTTTCATTTGTTTTTTAAAGTTACCGCCAGCGTTGTGCTTCATGACACGTAAACCGCTATGCTGCTGACGTAACTGTTCACTAATAAGCATTGATTGACTCTGTGCATTGTCACCCATAGCACAAACATAAACATCAACAGCAGAGGGTACGTTATCAACTAGTTCAAGAGCTTCTAGCATGAGCACTAAACGCTCAATTCCCATCGCAAAACCAACAGCAGGTGTCGCTTTACCACCTAACTGCTGTACTAAACCATCATAACGGCCACCTGCTAGCACTGTACCTTGCGCTCCTAGACTATCTGTAACCCACTCAAAAACAGTACGGTTGTAATAATCTAGACCTCGTACTAAACGTTCATTAACTTGGTATTCGATACCAGCTAGGCTTAACAGTTCACATAATTTTGAAAAATGTGCTTTAGTTTCTTCGCCCAAGTGTTCAGAAAGCTTCGGTGCATCAACTAAAATCGCCTGCACTTGAGGGTTTTTAGAGTCTAAAACGCGCAATGGGTTAGAGTACATACGACGCAATGAGTCTTCATCAAGCGCTTCTTTGTGCTGTTCTAGGTAAGCAATCAGGGCATCGCGATAACTGGCACGTTCATCATTATCCCCTAAAGTATTTAACTCTAAGCGAACATGCTGTGCCATACCTAACTTTTTCCAAAGATGTGCAGACATTAATAAAACTTCAGCATCCGCCTGCGCATCAGCGATACCATAAACTTCGACACCGAATTGATGAAATTGACGGTAGCGCCCTTTTTGAGGACGTTCATGACGAAACATCGGGCCCATATACCATAAACGTTGCTCTTGGTTATACAATAACCCATGCTGGTTACCAGCACGGACACAACATGCAGTACCCTCAGGGCGCAAGGTTAAACTATCACCATTACGATCATCAAACGTATACATTTCTTTTTCAACAATATCAGTAACTTCACCAATCGAGCGTTTAAATAAGTCGGTACTTTCAACGATTGGAGTTCTGATTTCACTATAACCATAAGCAGCAACAGTATCCCTGATCGCTTGCTCGGCTAGTTGCCATAATGGAGTTTGCTGCGGAAGACAGTCGTTCATACCACGGATGGCTTGGATAAATTTTGCCACGATTTTACCTATTAACTTGTATGGGTCTCGGCGCTGAACATTAATTAATATTCAACGCCCAATGAGAATTTGTAAGCATTATGCTAAATTACGCCGCCTGATGCTACCGTAATTACAATCTATTGAGTTATAGTTCTTTTACATCTAATTTATTTTGTTCAGCTGCTAGCTTTGCACGAATTTTAGCTTCAAGTGAATCAACAAGATCAGTGTTTTTTAAACGCTCTTTCTGACGAACACCGTCTTGATAGAAACCACTCATTTTATTACCGCCTGCTAAACCGATATCTGATACTAATGCTTCACCAGGGCCATTAACCACACAGCCGATAATTGACACATCCATTGGCTTCACAACATCTTCTAACCTGTTTTCAAGTTCATTCACGGTAGCAATCACATCAAACTCTTGACGAGAACAACTTGGGCAAGCAATAAAGTTGATACCTCGGCTGCGGATACGTAGTGATTTTAAAATATCAAAGCCAACTTTAATTTCTTCCACTGGATCAGCGGCTAACGAAACACGAAGGGTATCACCAATCCCGTCATTTAAAAGCATGCCTAAACCAACAGCAGATTTTACTGCACCCGCTCTGAACGCTCCTGCTTCAGTTATACCCAGATGTAATGGCTGAACAATCTGCTTTGCAAGCAAGCGGTATGATTCAACGGCAAGATGCACATCAGACGCTTTAACAGACACTTTAAACTGGTCGAAGTTCAAACGGTCAAGGATATCAACGTGACGCATCGCAGATTCAAGTAAGGCCTCGGCCGTTGGCTCACCATACTTTTCTTGAATATCGCGTTCCAAAGAGCCGCCATTGACGCCAATTCGAATCGGAATGTTTTTGTCTCTAGCACAATCAACAACGGAACGAATTCGCTCTTCACGGCCAATATTACCAGGATTAATTCGCAAACAATCAGCGCCGTACTCGGCCACTTTGAGTGCAATACGGTAATCAAAGTGAATATCCGCAACAAGAGGAATCGAGGTTTGCTCTTTAATGACTTTAAATGCTTCAGCATCATTCATTGTAGGAACAGAGACTCGAACAATATCAGCACCGGCGGCTTCAATACGTTTAATTTGAGCAACAGTTGCTTCCACGTCACTGGTCAACGTATTAGTCATTGACTGAACTGCGATAGGTGCGCCATCACCAACGGGTACATTACCAACCATAATACGGGTAGATTGTCGTCTTACTATTGGGGATTGAGAATGCATATTAGTCTTCCAATGGCACGCTAAATCGTGCAGTTTTATCTTTAATAAAAGGGGTTATATCAAGTTGTTTACCTTGATAAGTGATAGTAACCGCATGAGGTGCGCCCAATTCAACAGCAAAGGGTGGGACGCCAGTTAAGATAACTGAACTACCGCGACGTTTCATACCTTGCGCCAGCACCGCATTGCTTGCATCGACGATCTTAACCCAACAGTCTTCTGAAAATTCAAATCGTGTATCAATGGTATTCGACTGTTGACCCAAGTTTGAGTCTATT
Source organism: Psychrobium sp. 1_MG-2023 (assembly GCF_030689115.1). NCBI lineage: Bacteria > Pseudomonadati > Pseudomonadota > Gammaproteobacteria > Alteromonadales > Shewanellaceae > Psychrobium > Psychrobium sp. 1_MG-2023. Next base: position 215,387 of record NZ_JAUYVJ010000002.1, read on the forward strand.
GCAAGAGGTTCAAACGATTGATTATTGTTTTGTGGTAATAATACATTACCATCGTTCTCTAATGCTAGTTGAACTGGAGCTTCTGGCGGAATATCTAAAGTCGCGGTGTCTTGCTGCCACCATAACCAAATTACAACACAGCTCAACACAAGAATGATAAAAAAAGTTAACAAATTCAGGTAACTGTTATGCGCTAGAGCCTGCTGTCGTTGAGAGAATGATTGCATCTTCTTTACCGAAGGCTTCCCTTGGTATTGCTCAGCATATAACTCTAAGATCTCATTAACATTAAGGTTAACAAACCGAGCGTAGTTCTTTACATAGCCTTTAGTAAACAACGTGCCAATACTAGGATCGATAGTATCGCTTTCTATTGAAGCAACCATCGTTTCTGATACACATAATTGTTCAGAGAGATCCTTAGTAGAATACCCCATTGATTCGCGTGCTAAACGAAGCTGTTGACCAAGAGGAATGCTTTCTTCGTCAGTGCTGTGTTCAACGTCTTCATCTGGAAACGAACTCATAGTAACCCTTTATTTAAATAGGTCTTTGCTTCCTTAGACTCTGGATAGTTTCTAATTAATATACTACCCAATTTCTTCGCCATCGCTGAATTATTCTTCTTGTGCTCTAATTGAACTGAAAGCCATAAGCTTTGCGGGGTTTGCGCGTAAATACCACGATAACTTCTTAGCTGCTGCTGTGCTTGGTTAAAGTTACCCAGTTCAATCTCAGCCTTGGCTAAACCTAATAAAGAACGCACTCGCAATGATTCGTACTTTAATACTGCGGAAAGGTGCTTTTGAGCTCGAGCCCAGTTCTGGTCTCTAAGGGCACATAATCCGGCATTTTCATAACTATTAGCCATCTGTGCGGTTGCATTAGACTCAATCGCAATCACAAACTGCTTCTCAGCTTGCTCATAGCGGGCCAAATCACATAGAAATGCACCGTAGTTATTACGAGTATTAGAATTATCAGGAAAGGCATCTAGCGCTTCACGGTAGGCTTGGTCTGCTTTATCGACCTCACCAACCGTTTGAAAATAGTAAGCATAGCTAGATTGAACACCATCAATATTAGGGTTGATAGCAGCAGCACGATCCAAATTTAATTTTGCTTGGGCCGTTTTATTGTTTCTTAAATATTCTAACGCTAGCTTTAAGCGAGCCATAGCTGCCTCGCGAGTATTGATAACACGCTCAGTAACTTCATTGTCACCTGTTGTTACATACTGCTGGGTAACACAACCGGACACTAAAAACAGCGTACAAATTAGACCGACTATCTTTGAGGAAGCATTACCACTTTTTATTTTCATCATATCCATTGCATTTTTTTAAAAAACTGACTTAACGAACCATTGTGACTGAAATTCCTTCACCTTGCATCTGCTTTTTAGCGGTTCGTTTAGTTCTATCAACAACATCACCAACTAATTGGCCACAAGCGGCATCGATATCATCGCCACGAGTTTTACGGACAGTCACAGTGAAGCCGTACTCCATTAATACTTTGTTAAAGCGGTCGATGCGTGAATTACTTGAGCGACCATAAGGCGAACCAGGGTAAGGATTAAATGGGATCAAATTAATTTTTGCAGGGGTATCTTTTAATACTTGCGCTAACTCGTGAGCTTGATCCGTTGAGTCATTCACATGATCCAGCATCACGTATTCAATTGTCACCTTGCCACGGTTTGCATTTGACTTATCGATGTAACGCTTAACACCGGCTAAAAAGTCTTTAATTGGGTATTTGCGATTCACAGGAACAATTTCATCACGCAGCTCATCATTAGGTGCGTGCAATGAGATTGCCAAAGCAACATCGATTTGGTCACCTAACATATCAAGCGCAGGAACAACACCTGATGTCGATAATGTCACACGGCGCTTTGATAAACCGTAACCATTGTCGTCAAGCATTAAACGCATGGCTGGTACGACATTTTTTAGATTTAACAACGGCTCACCCATGCCCATCATTACCACATTAGTAATCGGACGCTCGCCAGTGTCACCTTTGACCCCAACAACCTCTGCTGCTCGCCAAACTTGACCGATAATCTCGCCAACCGATAAGTTACGGTTGAAGCCTTGTTGCGCTGTTGAGCAGAACGTACATTCGAGTGCACAACCAACTTGCGACGATACACATAAAGTCGCTCGGTCGCCATCAGGAATATAAACCGTTTCAACTTCTTGCCCACCTTCAAGGAGCATTGACCATTTAATGGTACCATCCGATGAACGCTGTTCCGTGTTGACCACCGGAGCTTTAATTTCACATAAACGGTTTAGTTTTTCACGCAACTTTTTATTAAGGTTGTTCATCTGATCAAAGTCAGTTACACCAAAGTGATAAATCCACTTCATTAATTGATCAGCGCGAAACGGCTTTTCACCAATTTCACTAAAATATTCTCTTAGGGCTTTGCGATCAAGGTTTAATAAGTTTGTTTTTTGATTAGACATGCTAACTCTCACTTTGTTGCTAAACGGTCGTTGAGTGACTGTTTTTACGTTTAATGACGACTCGGCTTTGCCATTTTATATAATCATTAAACGTAAAAACGGGGGTAAAAACCCCCGATTTTTTTATAAACTAAGTTAATCAATTATTTATTGTTAACTTAGTTTACTAACACAATTCGAATTAACGAGTGCGTGGGCAAATTTCTTCGTCAGAGAAGAAGTATGCGATTTCACGAGCAGCTGACTCAAGAGCGTCAGAACCGTGAACTGCATTCTCATCGATGCTGTCAGCGTAATCAGCACGTAAAGTACCAGCTAATGCTTCAGCTGGGTTAGTAGCACCCATGATTTCACGGTTTTTAAGAACAGCGTTTTCGCCTTCTAAAACTTGAACCATAACAGGACCAGAAGTCATGAACGCAACTAAAGCGCCAAAGAATGGACGCTCGCTATGTTCAGCATAGAAGCCTTCAGCTTTCTCTTGAGAAAGGTGAACCATTTTAGAAGCAACAATCTTAAGACCAGCTGATTCAAAACGATTGTAGATTGCACCAATGTGGTTTTTAGCAACTGCATCAGGTTTTACGATAGAAAAAGTACGTTCGATAGCCATTATAAGCTCTCCATAAAGAAATCATTGAAAAATTTCGCGCATTATACGAGATATTTCACTTAAGTACCAACAAAGCTTTACGACAAAAGCATAATTGTGACAGACCTTAAACTACTGCGCAAAAAAACAACCACTTAAAATTCAGCGAAAATTCAGGAATAAAAGGTTCAAATAAAGAAAAAGGAGCGCCACATGAAATACATCTTTATCCTAGTTTGTTACCTAATTAGCCTTTCAACTCTTGCTGCAACCGAGCTTAAGCAAAGCTCTCCAATGGCAAAAGCAAATGCTAGTTTAAAAAGAAGCCATAACGATCATCAAGATTTCTGGCTATATGCACTCAAAAGTACAACAGCAATTGATGAAGACTCTGATAGGTATATGCAGCAGCTTTCATTAACAATGGATTTTGATAGTCACTTCATTTCTGTCGGCGTTTACGCGAAAATTTGGGCTACGGACTCATACAACGATGAAGTGCTTCTCGCTACGTCCGATGTTTTTACATTACGTGAAGACTCTAACCTCGATACTCAACAGCTCGTTATGACCGTTGATAACCATTTAGCTTCGGATGATTACCAAGTAACCATTGTCTTGCATGATGCAATTACTCATCGCTCATTAATCACGGCTAGTTACGATGACTATTTTCAATTAGCGGACCTTCCATTAGAGGGTCACCACTACGATCACTATCAAAGCTTTTATATCTATGATCAATCCATCAATTTAACAAATGATGATGATAGCGATTCATTTTATACTGATTTTGAAGTCGCACTTGATGTCGATACAACTCAACCTCAACTATGGTTAACAGCACAGGTAATGGTAGATGGTGTTGAGCACTTTCAAACACGCCCATTTTTAATCAAAGGCGAGTCAACCGCAGACACTCAATATATCTCAATGAGCCTAGAGGATCATAGTCATGAACGTTATCGCACTGTTGAAGTTCGAGTTAGCGAGGCAAACTCTTCTAGCCACAAACACAGAGTTAGTGCGATCTTTACTGACGTCAACCTAGAGTCAACACAATCAGATCAATATCACTCTCATACTTCAACGTCGCATCATGGAGGTGCAACGATTTTATTTCCCCTAATCGTATTTTTTAGCATATTATTAAAAGTACTATTGAAGTTAAATCAACGAAAACGAATGCTCAATCAGTAAACATATTTACAATGTATAAATATATGCTAACTTGATGAATAATTGAAAAATAATAATTCTATCGAACAAGGGAATAAACAATGGATGACATCTTAACAGTTGAACAAACAGCAGAGTTTTTAGGCATTACAGACGTACGGGTAAAACGACTTGTTCGTGAAAGTTTATTAAATAACGTAAGCGATGATGCTGAAAACCCTCAATTTAAAGCCGATGAAGTGAAACGATATAAAGAATTAGCAGATCGCATTGGTGGGATATAACCTGAATAAACCGCCCTCCTCCCTACCATAGATAATAGTAGTTAAAGCTATTACTATGGTCGGTTTTACCTCTTTACTACGTTGAATTTCCCCTACAATACATTTAGAGCTAATTCCAAAGCGCAATCCCCTAAGCATATAATTTAATAGTACTAGTCAGCCAAAATAGAACATTGGTTGCCAAATCACTTAAGCTAAGTAGGGGTAGTGTTAACTACTAGGTATCGAACTATTTATCTCAAGGTTTATCAGGCCTTGAAGATAAACCTCGTCTTGGAAGGAAAGCCCAACTACCACCTCAACAAACTAAACAGCTCGCCAGCTATATTGAGCATCAAGCAAAATCAGACGTTGGTGGTCGATTAACTGGCCACGACATTAAAGACTATATATCAACTCATTTTGGCGTCGATTACCACCTCAATCACGTATACAAGCGACTTTAAAAGATAGGCTTCAGTTGGATCACAAGTCGTTCAAAACACCCAAAACAATCACAAAAGCGCAAGACGAGTTTAAAAAAATTGAACATACAATGATCCAAACGATCCCTGGTACAGTGTCTTTGTCACAAGTGGATATTTGGTTTCAAGATGAGGGTCGTTTTGGTCAACAAAACACAACATCAAGAATTTGGGTAAAAACGGGGACTCGCCCAAGAGCTGTCCAACAACAGCAGTTTGAGTATGCCTATATGTATGGAGCTGTCTGCCCAGCGACAGGCGAAACAGAAGCGATCATTACACCGTTAGTTTCTAAAGAAATGATGATCCAACACTTATCGCAGATATCAGAAAAAACAGAAGCTGGCCGATATGCCGTCCTCATTATGGATGGTGCAGGCTGGCACACTGATGATATTGCTTTTGAGTTTGATAACCTCTCAATCATCAAACTCCCTCCCTATTCCCCCGAGTTAAATCCGATAGAACAAGTCTGGCAGTGGCTACGCCAACATCATTTAGCGAATCGTTGCTTTAAGAATTATGAAGACATCGTAGAGCAATGCACTCAAGCTTGGTTCAGTTTTATAAAATACAAAGAGACAGTTAAACCTTATGCTCTAGAGACTGAGCAACTTTTAATGCGGATTGGTATAAGTTGGGGAAAACCCACGCGGTCACGTTAATGACAACGCACACCTTTAACAGGATTGCACTGTGCAGTCCCTTGGACTAGGTTCAAGGAAACAAGCTGTGCCTATGTTGATCCGCGAGCGATGATCGTTGCCTCGGCGCTAAATCGTTTCACTACACAGTGATGAGGCTTATCGTCACGCGAAAATAACTAAACATCAGAAAACAAAAAAGCCGCTGCATTTCTGCAGCGGCTTTCTCTAAATAGGTGTCTAGCAATGTCCTACTCTCACATGGGGAAACCCCACACTACCATC